>JAITRK010000084.1 GCA_031288435.1 Holosporaceae bacterium | reverse complement strand
TAGCATATCCTGTTGCAGAATGTGCTCTTTGCCTTTTATATCAATGAATTTCTCTCTATTTTTAGCGAATCGGATGCTGAGTTGGCCGTCGATTTTGTCCAGATCATATATATGTATAGGACGACCAGAGTCCATCATCAGGAAATTGGATAAGTCCACCACTGAAGATATACTGTTCATGCCAACGGATCGGAATAGCGATTGGAGAGGGGAGGGGCTCGAACCGTTTTCCAAATCGCGAATAATTCGAAAAGCCATTACCGGAGCATAGCAGCAGCAGGCATTGCTATTTTCATAGCTTATCTTTAGCGGGAATGCAAAGGAACTTCTATGATACTCGTCGTCTGCTACAAGAAATGTTCCTGCTCCAGCCGCCGCCAGGTCTCTGGCAATTCCTTTTACGGAAAAACAGTCACCTCGATTCGGCGTTACGGCCACATCAAAGACGCCGCCCTGTAACCCAAGCGAATCGCCAACGGAAGTTGATAAATTAATATCCGTACCAAGATCTATAATGCCATCGTTTTCCGAAGGTATCGATAATTCTTCGTAGGAACAGAGCATGCCGTTGCTTTCGACGCCGCGAATCTTACTTTTGGAAAGCTGCTCTCCGGAATTGGGAATTATGGCTCCTGGCAACGCCAGCACGCCTATAAGTCCTTCTCGAACATTTTTTGCTCCGCACACTATTTGCGCTTTTTGGCCATCATCGTCGGAAACGATGCATATCTTTAATCTATCGGCGTTTGGATGATGTTCAACGCGTTCCACGCGAACCAGCTTGAAATTTTTAAAAACAATGTCAGGATCCAAGAGCCCGTCGACCTCAAGGCCTATGGACGTTAATCTTTCGGCTATTCTTTGGGCGCTCCAGTCAGTCGACAAATGGCGCTTCAACCAACCAAACGTAAAACGCATAAACTTCTCCGTACAAAAAACTGCAAATTACTATTTTCTAACAGCATGATTGAATCCAAACGTATTTCTCCAGCGTTCGTTTGACTCAAAGTAGCCTCTTAGATCAGGGATACCATATTTTAGAGACGCCATTCGCTCTAATCCACATCCGAAGGCAAAGCCCTGATATCTATCTGGATCGACGTTTCCATAGCGTAGCACATTTGGATGAACCATGCCTGCGCCGCCTATCTCCAGCCATTTATCGCCGGAGCCGAAGACCATTTTCCCATTGACGACTTCGTAATTAAGGTCTACTTCAGCAGACGGTTCGGTAAATGGGAAAAAACTTGGCCGAAATCGCAGGCGCAAACCTGGCGCGTCGAAAAATTTTCTCAGAAACCCCATAATGAACCATTTCAAATTGGAAAACCCAACATTATCATCCACCATCAGACATTCCACCTGATTAAACATTGGTGTGTGAGTGGCGTCATAGTCGCTCCGGAAGACCCTGCCGATGGAGAAAAACCTGAACGGTGGTTTATGAGCCAACATGGCGCGAGTCTGTACCGGCGACGTATGAGTTCGCAGTAGCTTTCGGCCGTGTTCATCGGCGGAGGCGTTAATATAGAACGTGTCGTGCATTGTTCTGGCTGGATGATGATCAGGCATGTTCAACGTTGTAAAATTGTAATATTCGCTTTCGACGTCCGGGCCATCGGCAAATGAAAAACCATAGCTGGACATTATAACAGCCACCTCTTCCATAACCTTTGCGAGCGGATGGAGTTTCCCCTGGCTAGATAAACGGGACGGTAGAGTAACGTCTAACAACTCCGACGCCAGTTTCTTTTCTAGCTCTGCCATTTCCAATTCCTTGGTTTTTGCAGCTAGTTGCTCCATAATAACGTCTTTTATGGAATTGACCTTCGAGCCGATATCTCGCTTTTTCTCGTCGGACATTCCTTTGATATCTTTGAGCAGAATCGAAAGTCTGCCGTTTTTACCTAGAACGGCATTTTTTATCAGATCTACCTTCCGGAGATCATCGCAAGCCTCTATCTCCAGCAGGCATGATGCCTGAAGTCTGTCAAATTCATGCATTCGATCCTCCGCCTAGCAACAACCTATAGAAAGGACTGCTAGCAGAAGAAATGATATATTAAAAGGAAAAACTAACGACGCCAATTTCGGTAATCAAAGCTATTAATTCTATCGCAATATAATTTGGACATTATAATTGGACATTGGCCAAATAGTTATGTGGAATAATCGTGAAATTTTTGTTATGCATGAAAAACCAGCAAATCTGTGTGGCTATATCAATTTCATGGGCTGACGCTTGTATTCCAGTTAGAATTTCTGTACCATTGTTGCTGTCGATTTTGGGAGATCATTGTATGAAAAAATTATTAATTGTATGCGCGACTGTCGCAGGAGGGGCATTGTTTTTTTGTAACCAAGCAAAATGTAATGACGATGGAGAAGCATATTCTGATGCTCCTGGGCTCTTCGACCACATATTTTTTGGCCTTGGCGTTGGCTGTTCGTTTGATAAAGACGAAATTTCCGAGCGCAATAGTGCTAATAGAAGGGCAGAGAGGTTTAATAACTTCATGGGCGCATTGCTTTTGGGAAGCGGTAGAGCTTTGAACGCTGCTCCTATCTATTTTGGCGGAGAAATTGGCCTGAATTTTGCAAAAGCAAAATCCGGCACATCAAAAATAAATGGAACGGATGTAAAGATTAAACGTAGCGGATTTGTTCCGTCGTTTGCCTTCAGGGCTGGCTATGTTAGTCGCAGTAATCTTTTATTTTTCCTGAGGCTTGGAATTTCGCATGTGAGATCCAAAGCGGAGTATCCGCTGGCAAATGGTAGTAGCGAGTATGTGTCGTTTTCGAAGCTAGCTCCTACGATCGGTGTAGGCGTGGAAAAGGCCATCTGCGCGAAAT
>JAITRK010000008.1 GCA_031288435.1 Holosporaceae bacterium | reverse complement strand
TTTTTTTCTAATTTTAAATCATCTGCTTCAAGGCCCATAAGCGACTCGACTACTGGAATTTGTGTTTTAGTTAAAAACTCTTTTTACTCTTCAGCGGCGCCAGAAAGACGAACTCCCCCTCCTACTAACAACACAGGCCTTTTCGATAGTCTTATCAACTCGACAATCGAGTCGTTTTTTCCATCGGCGTAGTTCTTTTCTTCAAAGGATGGGATAGAAAAATCGTTAATTTCCGCTCTTTGAATATCCATAGGAATATCGAGTAAAACGGGCCCCTTTCTTCCTGTCTTCGCAATATGCATAGCTTTATGGAGCTCTTCGGCTAATTTTAACGGCGAATCTATAAAATTCGCATATTTAGTTATTGGATTCGCCATATCAATAATATTCGCCTCTTGAAATCCATTTTGACGAATTTTTTTAAATTTCCGATATTCGTTACTATTAACTTGTCCAGTTATGAATAAAACCGGAACCGAATCGAAATAACAGCCAGCCATTGGCGTTAATAAATTGATTGCCCCCGGACCAGACGTTGCAATCGCCACGCCTAATTTATTTGAATTTTTTGCATATCCTTCAGCGGCAAAGCCAGCCCCTTGCTCCGTAATCATGTTAATCATTTCCAAAGAAGGATTTTTATCAATGCTATCGATCAAGTGAGCTACCATTCCGCCTGTATACCCAAAAATGTGATTCACTCCGACGCCACTAATTGCTGCCGCTATGTAATCGGAGGCTTTCATTTATATTTTCCAAAAGCATTGTGAATTATTACAGAGATTTTATCTAACTCTTCTTCCTCTAATCCATGATGGCACCCGATCCAGAAGGTATTGTTCATGATAAAATCAGTGTTTGGGAGTAGAGCATAATTTTTCTCAGAAAGGTTTGCTGAGCACATCAATGCTGAATCTCCGATCCTAATTGGAATTGCCCTATCCACGAACATGGGATGTCTTAAAATATTTCCTGCAAATAACTGCCTCGTGCCAACTCCGTTATTTTCGAGATATGTTACAAGATCTAATTTATTAAATTTCTGATTTGGTCGTACAGAAATTGCAAATCCGAACCAGGAAGGCAGCGATTTATTATTACACTGCGGCAACATTATATATTCGCTTAAATCCGATAATTTTTCTTTTAAAAACTTAAAATTTTTTCTTCTTATTTCCACAAAAATTTCTATCTTTTTCAGCTGTGCGCAACCTATCGCCGCCTGCCAATCAGTAATTTTCAGATTATATCCAGCATGCGAGTATGTGTATTTATGATCATAACCAAAAGGAAGATTCCCGCGCTGCATACAGAAGCGATTTTTACACGTATCGTCTTTCCCAGTCGCGCACCAACAATCTCGCCCCCAATCTCTCAGTGACATGATTATTTTATACAGCAAAGGATCGTTTGTTATAACAGCCCCACCCTCTCCCATGGTAATATGATGAGCAGGATAAAAACTAAATGTTCCAATATGGCCTAGCGTTCCAGTTTTTTGGCCATTATATTCTGCTCCAAGAGCATCGCAGCTGTCTTCAATTAGCCAAAGATTATGTTTTCTGCAAATATCAGTAATTTTTTCCAAATCAAACGGATTCCCGAGAGTATGAGCGATTATTATTGCTTTTGTCTTTTGAGAAATCGCTTTTTCTATTTCGGACGCATTAATGTTGTAAGTTTGCAGTTCACAATCAACAAAAACTGGAACTAACCCGTTCTGAATAATCGGAGCGATAGTCGTGGGAAAAGCTGCAGCAACGGTAATGACTTCGTCTCCGCCCTGAAGAAACCCATCACCAAGTTTTGGAGAAGTAAGAGCGGACAAAGCCAACAAATTTGCGCTAGATCCAGAATTGGTCGCCAGAGCGTATTTTGCTCCGAGGAACCGCGCAAATTCCGTTTCGAATTCTTCGCCAAAACGACCGCTGGTAAGCCACATATCAAGAGATGCGTCGATCATATTGCTCAATTCTTCAAATTCAATAACTTTTCCAGAAACTGGAATATAATCTTTTTTTATTGTTTTAGATTTTGAGAAGTCAAAATACTTTCTTGCTGCCTCTTTTACGTTGTCGCGTAGTTGCTCGTCGGTAATAAACATTTTAAGTCCAAGAAGTATTTTGGTGTCGAGCTTTTTTCATAAAATCCATTATCTGCGTTTTCGTAAAATCTAACATATCTGTCTTTCTACCAAAAAACTTACAATACCAATTTACCGTGTAATCAATTGTATCATCTATATCAAGAATCGGAAAAATTCCCAACTCCTTTTTTGCTTTCTCAATATTCAATTGCAGCAACTTTGACTCGTGCATTATTTCTTGTTCTTCGAATATAACATCTGTTTTCTCATTAAAAGCCGAAACTATTTTATTTGTTATATCAATAACTTTATAGACTAAATTCGGCTCCGGTCCGAAATTATATCCGCAGGAATGTTGAGTAGGATTCTTTGACAACTTTTCAGCCAAAACCAAATATCCTGACAATGGCTCCAAAACATGCTGCCATGGTCTTACAGCCGCCGGATTTCTCAATACAATTTTATTTCCTGCGTTAATGGATTTTATAATATCCGGAACCAGTCTATCCTTCGACCAATCGCCGCCGCCAATCACATTGCCGGCGCGGGCAGAGGCCAAAGCAAATCCTCCATCGCTTAAAAACGATCGTCGGTAGGAGGCGGTCAAAATTTCCGAGCATGCTTTGGAGGAGGAATACATGTCATATCCGCCCATCGGATCAGATTCTTTGTAGCAATAATCTTTTTCCAAATTTTCATAGCATTTGTCACTGGTGACATTAACAAAAATTTTTACAGAACCCACCGCCCTTGCTGTTTCCAGTAAATTTAACGTTCCAATTACATTTGTTTCATAGGTTAACACAGGATCAATATAGGATTCCCGAACCAGAGGCTGGGCAGCCAGATGAAAGATTATTTCTGGACGATATTGCGCCAAACACGAACGAAGAGCTGACATATTTCTGATATCGCCAATGTTGCTAACGAAAATTTCATCGCTAAGTCTCAAAAAGCGAAACATTGACTCTTTTTCTGCCTCTAGAGCATAGCCAATTACTTCCGCTCCAAGCATCTTCAACCAAATCGAAAGCCATGAACCTTTGAACCCTGTATGCCCGCTTACGAAAACCTTTTTTCCAGAATAAAAATTATCAAAAGCCTTAGTCATTCCATACTTTCCATGGAGCATTTCCATTTCCAGACGCCCACATGGCGTTTAAATCATTTTTATCTTTCAAGGTATCCATGCAATGCCAAAAACCGTCATGTTGGTAAGCAACTAATTGTCCGATTTTCGATATTTTGTTTAAAGTATGCACTTCAAAATTAGCGTCGTCCTCATCTGAGATACAATCGAAGATTTTCGGCTCCAACACAAAAAAACCACCGTTTATTCTACTGTTAATATTGTCTTTTTTTTCCGTAAAGTCTGTAACCAAATCTTTTTCTATTTTCAGCGCGCCAAATCGACCTTCCGGTCTGACCGCAGTTACTGTAGCTATTTTGCCGGATTGTTTATGCGTTTCAAGTAATTTATTTAAATTTATATTCGAAAGACCATCGCCATAGGTAAGCATGAAGCTTTCATTTTTTAGGAGCGAATATGCTTTTTTTAGTCGCGCTCCGGTCATGGCATTTCGTCCGGTATAAATTAGAGTAACTTTCCAATCCTCATTATTTTTTTTGTGTATCTCCACAAGATTATCTGCCAGACTAACAGTAATATCGGAATTTCTCATGCAATAATTTGCGAAATAATCCTTTATTACTTCTCCCTTATAACCACATAGAATAATAAACTCATTGAATCCATAGCTCGAATAGAATTTCATAATGTGCCAAAGAATGGGAAATCCTCCTATCTCGACCATTGGTTTCGGGATTGTATTGGTTTCCTCTCCCAGTCTAGTTCCTAATCCTCCGGCAAATATTGCTACTTTCAACCTACAACCTCCTCAAACATGAGCTCCGCATTGTAACCAGAAACACAAGAAAAAGAAATTATATTATGCAGCTCTAATAATGCCAATGGATTGGAGCGTTTTTAGTAATGTCCTCGTTATTTCTTCGTAATTAAATGATATCAAATACTTTATGTCCTGATTTTCGGAAAAACCAAAAATATTCCCACCGTTTTTCATGTTGTCGTTGGCATAGTTATAGACATATTCCACAACGGCGCTTTTGGACAGGCCAAATTTGCAAATTGCAGATATAATCATTGCGTTTTGCTTGGAGATGGCGAAGGCGTCGCCGGCAGCTTCGGAAGCCAGAAATATGTATCTGGAATACTGCTCTTCCCAGTTCATTATTTGGTTCAAATTATACGCGCTCGAAAAGGCAATCTGATGTAGTTGCTCCGCGCTATTTTTCTTGCGGAAAAAAATGGCAAACTGATTGGTCAGCATACAATTTATTATGTTCTCCAACGTTTCGCCGATTCTTTCTTCCGGAAGACCGAGTCTTTGGTTTATTTCCCAAATGGTCAGCTGATCAGAAGACAGAATTTCAAAGATTTTTAGATATGGGTCTGCGTTTAGCGTCAATGTATACCCATGAATTTGGACTTCAAGATTTAGTTCGGACAAAGGCTTTAGCGTTCCGAATAAAAATTTTTCAAAATATTTCACATTGCGGCCGACGCTGCATGGAATCGATTCGCATTTGGCGTAGACGTCTTTGCGAAATCGATCGTTCAACATAATGCTTTTGTGAGTTTCCATGCAAATTCTATCATCTGTGGTATTCAGCAATTTTCGAAATGGTTCCGACAGCATCATCTGGTAATTATTAATGTGCACGCAATCCCCAACAAAAGAGAGATTGGCTTTTCTCATGTCCTCCGCCACATCGCAAAAATATTCCGGACGCAAATTTTTATTGAACAGCTCGTGGATAATATATCTGACGTCAGATTTTTCCAGGCACTGCAAGAATTGCCGAGCATAGGGACTATATTCGAAGAGCGGGCTTTTATTTTCGTTTAGAAATTGTAAGTACATCATGGCCGCTTTGGCTTTTTCCATGATGGTTGCGTCTTTGTCTTTGGTATAGATTGACATAATCTTGTGAAACGGCAGCAGTTGCGCCCATCCTGGCATTGCATCGTAGCTTATATAAAAAAGCCCGTTTGGTTTTAAAAACTTTTTAACGAATTCAAGTATGTCGGAGCGAACGGCGTCGCTTACCCAGGACCAAACACCATGCATGGTTATGAAATCGAACGGCTGAAGATCCAGTTCAATGGCCTCTGTAAATGAGAGGTCAAAAAACTCTATGTTGTTCAATCCTTTGGATTCATTCCTGGCAATGGCAATGTGATCCTTGTTAACGTCAATGCCAACGCAGCAGGCATGCGGATAGGACGCTGCAGTAACGTTTGTAGTTTTTCCGCAACCGCACCCCAATTCGCAATAGGTAAACGGCTGGAATATATCAGGCGGCTGGATATTATTTATGGCCGCAATAAACGCCAAATGCACCGGCGACAGATCGCCATAATAATTTGATATATAAGTAATTTCCGTCGTGTAGTCGTGCATCTAGGAAGCGCCATCAATTGTGCAGACCACTTCTCCATTCTGGTAATCCGCCGTCATGGAAGATCCGCCAGGTAATTCGCCGGCAATGATTTTCAGCGCCACCAGATCATATAGCTCCTTTTGGATACATCGTTTGAGAGGGCGTGCGCCATAGATTGGATCGTATCCCGTCTCGCAGAGCCAGGTTTTTAGCTTTTCGTCGACATTTATGTAGATTTGCTTCTCCAACAATCTCTCCTGCAATTCTTGTAGCTGTATTTCAACGATATCCCTCATGTTTTCCAAGGATAATGCATTGAATACGATTATTTCATCCAGACGATTAATAAGTTCCGGCCGGAATGTCTGTCTCACCACCTTTAGCACTTCCGCCTCAATGATTTCACGCGAAAATGAACCGCTTTGGAAAAATTCAGACCCAAGATTAGAAGTAAGTATTATTATCGTATTTTTAAAATTGACGTTGCGACCGAGGCCGTCGGTCAGGCGTCCTTCATCAAGTATTTGCAGCAGAATGTTGAAAACATCGTTGTGAGCCTTCTCTACTTCGTCGAACAAAATCACAGAATAGGGACGCCGCCGAACAGCCTCAGTCAATTCGCCTCCCTGTTCGTATCCTACGTACCCTGGAGGAGCGCCTATTAGCCTGGAAACCGAATGCCTTTCCATATACTCCGACATATCGATGCGAATCATGTTGTTTTTATCGTCGAATAGGAACTTCGCCAGCGCCTTAGACAGCTCTGTCTTGCCTACTCCTGTCGGCCCCAGAAAAAGAAACGAGCCTATCGGTCTATTGGGATCGGAAATGCCTGCCCTGGAGCGACGAATACAATCGGCCACAGCGCCAATGGCCGCATCCTGCCCTACGACAACCTCTTTCAGTTTAGACTCCATGGACAAGAGACGCTCTTTCTCTCCAAGCATCATTTTTTCTACAGGAATTCCGGTCCAACGGGAAACCACTACTGCCACGTCGTTGTCCGTAACCTCGCTCGGCCTTGATGTGGTCGACTGCGCCTTTTGGAGATCATCAAGCCTTTTCTGTAGTGAAGGCAGTATGCTGTACAAAAGTTCGCCCGCCCGAGCAAAATTGGCGTTTCGCTGGGCAATTTCTGCATCGTTTTTCGCTTCTTCAATTTTATTTTTGATATTTTTTATTTCATCGATATTTTTCTTTTCAAGAGCCCAGTTGGCGTTTAACTTTTCAGATTGCTTTTCCAGCGCTTCCAACTCCTGCTGAATTTTGGTCAGGCGATCCCGAGAAGACGCGTCCGTTTCTTTTTTCAGGACTTCTTGCTCGATTTTTAGTTGCATGATGCGACGATCCAGCTCGTCTATCTCCTCTGGTTTGGAATCCATCACCATTTTTAGTCGACTGGCCGCTTCGTCCATTAGATCAATGGCCTTGTCCGGAAGAAATCTCTCGCTGATATACTTATTGGAATACGTACATGCGGCAATTACGGCCGAGTCGCTAATGCGCACCCCATGGTGCAGCTCATATTTTTCCTTTAATCCACGGAGTATGGAAATGGAATCCATAACAGTCGGTTCGCTCACGAAAACCGGCTGGAAACGCCGCGCAAAAGCTGCGTCTTTTTCTATGTAGCGGCGGTATTCGTCCAGCGTCGTGGAACCGATGCAGTGCAATTCGCCGCGGGCAAGGGCTGGTTTTAGCATATTCGACGCGTCCATCGCTCCTTCGCCCTGGCCTGCGCCAATCAATGTATGAATTTCGTCGATAAATAAAATCACATTGCTACTTTCTGATACTTCGTGAAGAACGGCCTTTAAGCGTTCCTCGAACTCGCCGCGAAATTTCGCTCCGGCGATGAGTAACCCCATATCTAGGGCCATAATTTTTTTGTTTTTAACGGAATCTGGCACGTCCTGCCTAATTATTCTGATGGCTAACCCTTCTGCAATGGCAGTTTTTCCTACGCCAGGTTCGCCAATTAAGATTGGATTATTTTTGGTACGCCGAGACAACACCTGGATAGTCCGTCGAATCTCCTCATCTCGCCCGATGACCGGATCCAGCCGCCCATCGTTGGCCAGTTGCGTAATATCCTTCGCGTAGCGATTAAGGGCCTCTAGTTTTGATTCAGTTGGCTTATTATTCACTTCAATCTCCGTTTTCAGATATTAGATAGTCATGTTATTCGCCAAGGGCTAATTGGCGAATGGCCCTACCTTTCTCATCAAACAAATGACATCGCTCCATTTTTATGCCCAGTCGTATTTTATCTCCAGGCCGTTCTGCAATAGATCTCTTGGCTTTTACGGATATGGCGGCTCCATTACTCAGTGTAGTATGGATATATCCCTCGCCGCCAAGGTTTTCCGCAAGAGAAACAACACCTTCGAACCTATTTTCAAAAAACAGCGCG
>JAITRK010000002.1 GCA_031288435.1 Holosporaceae bacterium | reverse complement strand
GATCAATGGCATGGCCCGTAAACACAACGATGGTCGGCGGCGTCAATATTTCCAAAGCAGCGTTTGGAACCTTGAATCCAGCTTCTCGGAGGAAATACAGCTGTTGCCGAGCGGCAACTATGGAAATATAATTTTCGTTTTCGCTCTGTTTCATTGCTTCTTCGTACAATTTACAAGCGTCATCCTCGCGACCGATGAGCAACTGCGCTTCAGCAAGATCTATTAGCTCGCGGAAAGACGCTTCCAGACCGAACGGCGGTAGCAACTTCAGCACGCTGGCAGACAATTGCTTCGCCTGTGGATCGTCTCCGGTTAGCCAGGATAACCAGGCGGCGTTTATGCCGGTGCTGGTTTTTTGATCTCGCTGAAATGAAGCCAAATACAATTCTCTGGATATTTCCAAATCGCGGCAGTGATGCGAGTATTTCCAGGATTCCCTAAAGATATGTCCCAGTCCAGCAATTGTTTCTGGCGCGCCGTCTTCCAGGAACTTGCTTTTTCTTACATCTTCCACTGTCGCCATCATCTGGCCGGTGGCCTCGTCTTCCTGCGGCGTGACTTTCAGAATCGGGTATATGAGTTTTCGAGATTCTTCAACCGCTCCGGTTTTCAACAATACCAGCGCATAGGCCCGAGCAAGATTTACGCTATTGGGATTTTTATTAAAAGCCTTTTTTGCAATGGCATGAGCTTTGAACATATGCCCTGTGGCGATGAGCGTCGTTATTTGATCTTCTATCTTTCCCGTGCAACGCTCAATTTCCTCATCCTCTTCCTCTTCCTCTTCCAAAGCTTCAACCTCGTTTGGAGCAGGTTTCGAGCCATTGCCAGCTTCCAAAACTGTGGTATTTGCTTTTTCTTCGGAAGCAGAGAGCACACCTAGGTCATCGGAGTTTTTATCTTCCAAAACGGAGGAATTTTCGCTCTCGCTAACACCGTTGCCGACAATATCGCCGGACTTCTCGTTTTTTTTATCTTCTTCAGACACTTTTCACTCCATACTCCGGAATACTTTTTCTATATTAATCAAAAAAGATTAACGCTTAGTGAAAAACGCTTATTTAAAATAATTTTTAACCTTATTTGTTATATTATTCGTCCCAGCAATGGAGTTAAGCGATGCCCGAATTAGCAGCCGAATCGATTTATGTTCAAAAACCAGCTAAAATTTTGGTGATAGACGATCACGAAAGCGCCAGAGCTCTGCTGAAGCGACGTCTGTCCATATATGGCTATGAAGTTTTTGCCGCCGAGGATGCAGGACGAGCGATGGTTGTACTATCGAAGGTTTCGGCCGACGTTATTTTTCTAAACATGTTCATAAATGGAGAAAGCAGCTATGATTTCCTGAAGCAATTGAAGGAAAATGACGCCTACAAAAGTATTCCAATCATAATGATATCCAGCGACAGCGACGTTGAGCTAATTGTGCGCTGCATCGAAGCCGGAGCAGAAGATTATCTAGTCAAACCATTAAACCAGACTCTGCTTAGAGCTAGATTGTCCAACTGCGTGGCTCGAAAAGAAGCCTACGACAAAGAAGTCGCATATCTGGCCAAGATAGAGCAGGGACAGAAGCAAATAGTCGCCCAGGAGAAAATGGCTTCCATAGGCGTTCTGGTGAGTTCTATCTCGCAGGAATTAAAAAATCCATTGAACTTCGTAATTAATTTTGCCGAAGTCAGTGCCGAAGTGTGCAGCGAAATAGATAATAAACTGGAAATAGACAGGGAGAAGGTAGACGCTGGCGTGTACAATTACCTGTCCCAGAACCTAAAAAAGTTCCGGTCCAATGTACAAAAAATAACAGAATACGGGCGCAATGCCGATCAAATAATCAGATTCATGCTAACCCAGTCCAGTTCCTCGGGCGGCGGGAAACATCCGGCGATAGTAAATAAAATTATCACCCAGACCATTAACATGCTGCTGTCTTCCTATAAAAAGAATGGAGTCACCAACCTTCCACGTGTGGAAACTAAATTCGATACGTCAATTGAAGCAATTCCGGTATCAACTCCTGATATCAGCAAAATGGTATATAACATATTGGACAACGCCATCTATTCCGTCATGCACAAATATCATGACATCATTAATGCGGAAATAATTGTAATAACTGAAAACACGCCAGGCGCCATCGCGATAAAAATAATCGATAACGGTTCCGGCATAAAGGAAAGCCTTAGGCAGAAAATTTTCGAGCCATTTTTTACTACGAAACCAGAGGGAACCGGTCCCGGGCTTGGCCTATCCACGGCAAACGACGTCGCGGCTGATCACAACGGAACTATAACAGTGACTTCTGTGGAAGAAGAATACGCCGAATTTATCATTACTCTGAATAAAACTGCGCTGCAGGAAGAGACGTGAAACAGCGGCTCTGGGTTACCGTTTTAAACTTTGGATGGCGGTTTTGTAATCCTCATGACCAAATAGAAAAGCGCCGGTTACGCAGCCGGTGGCCCCGCTTTCGCGACAGACTGCCGCCGTAGAGGCGTTTATTCCTCCGTCTACGATTATTTCGATCTTCGGCGGCAACGCCTTCCTTAATTTGGATATTTTTTTCAATTGAGATTCCAGAAAACTTTGTCCCGAGTAGCCTGGGTTTACAGTCATTACCAGCACCATGTCCAGGACTCCGTCGCAGTACTCGATAAACTCTGTTGTTGTGGACGGGTTCAGGGCCACGCCGGCTTTTTTCCCCATATCCACTATGCGGCGCAAAGTGCGATGAAGGTGATGGCAGGTTTCCGGGTGAATAATGATAATATCTGCCCCGCATTCGGCGAATGTCGACACGTGTCGATCCGGATTACACACCATAAGATGAACCTCGAATGGAATATCGGTTAACTTTCTGTGGCGTTCTATAACATGGGCGCCGAACGTGATGGCGTCCACGTAATTGCCATCCATAACGTCCCAGTGTATGGCGTCCGCGCCGCCACGCGCCGCCGCCAGCAGATCTTCGCCAAGCCGAGTTGGATCCGCAGATAACATCGACGCAGACACTTTCATGAATTGCCACTCCATCAGCTACTCAGTATCATAGCACAGCAGCAGGCTGTCCCACCATAGGAGTATAGAGAAGTTTACGCAGCTAATCCTCTGCGAGACAAAACTCTAAAACTCACCTGGGATCCAAAAAAAAATTGTGTTGAACTTCTCTTTTTTTGTTGCTAGGATTCTATTAGTTTCATTGGGAAGACACAGTAGCGTTGTGTTTCGTATGGGATGTTTCGCTGGTGGTTGTCGCCTTGGACGTTTATTTAGCAGTAATTTTTGGTAAAGTAGAGTTGGAGTTGACTAATGACTAAAACGATAAATTTTGTGCCCCTGAAAGACAGGGTTCTAATTAAGAGGATTGAACAGGAAGAGCGGTCGCCTGGTGGGATTATTATTCCGGATACGGCTAAGGAAAAGCCGATGGAAGGCGAGATTCTTGCGGTTGGGTCCGGAGTCAGAGACGACAAAGGCACTCTGCATCCGCTGGAAGTGAAAAAGGGCGATCGGGTGTTGTTTGCTAAATGGGGCGGCAACGACGTAAAAATAGACGGAGAAGAGTATACCATACTGAAAGAATCCGATATTTTGGGCATTTGTGTAAAATAAGTGAAGTGGAGAATATAATATGTCAGTAAAAGATATAAAGTTTTCGGTAGAAGCGCGAGATAAGATGATGCGTGGCGTGGACGCTCTGGCAGACGCTGTGAAGGTCACGTTGGGGCCAAAGGGACGCAATGTCGTCATCCAGAGAAGCTTTGGCGCTCCCAAGGTTACCAAGGACGGAGTTACCGTCGCCAAAGAAATAGAGCTTTCAGATAAGTTTGAAAACATGGGAGCCCAGATGGTAAAGGAAGCCGCCAGCAAATCCAATGATTTGGCCGGCGACGGCACAACCACAGCCACCGTATTGGCACGATCCATAGTCAAGGAGGCGTTGAAGGTTGTAGCTTCCGGCGTAAATCCAATAGATCTGAAGCGCGGCATAGACGCTGGCGTTGTTGCCGTCACCGAAATGCTGAAGACGGTATCCAAAAAAATTTCTACCGGCGAGGAAATCGCTCAGATCGGCACGGTTTCTGCAAACGGGGACGCGTCCGTTGGCGAAATGCTCTCGAAGGCCTTCGAAAAAGTGGGAAAAGAGGGTGTAATAACAGTGGAAGAGGCGAAATCGCTGGAAACGGAACTTGAGGTGGTCGAGGGCATGCAGTTCGATCGCGGCTACTGTTCCCCATACTTCGTCACAAATTCGGAAAAAATGACCTGTGAATTGGATAGCCCGTTTATTCTCATCCACGAGAAAAAGTTGTCTGTTCTTCAGCCTATGCTACCGATTTTGGAAAAAGTAGCACAGTCCGGTCGGCCGCTGCTCATAATCGCTGAAGATGTCGAAGGAGAAGCCCTGGCCACGTTGGTCGTAAACAAACTACGCGGCGGATTGAAGGTCGCTGCCGTAAAGGCTCCTGGCTTCGGAGATCGTCGCAAGGCCATGCTAGAGGATATAGCTATTCT
>JAITRK010000014.1 GCA_031288435.1 Holosporaceae bacterium | reverse complement strand
TAAAGGATCGAACAAGCGGTCGTAGCAAGGGATTTGGTTTTGTAGAGATGTCCACGGACGCCGAAGCATCCGCGGCCATTGAAAAAATGAATAAGATGGAATTCGAAGGACGAACAATGTTTGTCTCTGAATCTCGTTACAATGGCGCACCGTCCGGCGGCGGCGGCAGTCGCCCAAAACCATCCTATGGTGGTGGTGGCGGTGGCGGATTTAGAAATGATCGGCGTTCACCGCGTACCTAAAGAAAGCAACGGCAGCTGTTGTTGCAGAATATTGGATCGCATTACACTTACTTCGTTTGTGTTTTGCGATCCCTTGTTCTTGGTAGCTGCCTGTTGCAATTTTTAGAACGCAGACGCTTCTATTTCTAGGAGGGATGGCCGAGCGGTCAATGGCTGCAGACTGTAAATCTGCCGACGGAAGTCTACGTAGGTTCGAATCCTACTCCCTCCACCAGCTGAAATTTTAGGAAAAAATGGCTCCCAGGAATCTCAGAAATTCTGTATAACCGCGATTTTGCATATCCCCTGTATAATCAATAAAAAAGAAAGCTACTAAACACTAATTCCGCATTATGCTAGTGGCGATCCGATAGACAGCGTCGTAGAAATGGCTACGAACAAAGTCAATGCTAATATGCAAAAAATAATGCCTCAAAGCATGCCGCAGGACCGGATTATAAAAATCGATCCGGATTCCGCATGCGGACGGCGCAAACAAAAACGTATTAAAACAAAATATAAAATGGGGGCAGAATGGGGACAAATTTTGAGATTTTATCTTTGCGGAGGCTGTTCGTACTGCTATTTTCCCTCATATTTCAGATGGTGTCCCCTAGGGAATTCGAATCCCTGTTACCGCCGTG
This sequence comes from Holosporaceae bacterium, assembly GCA_031288435.1. The sequence continues at coordinate 5,796 of JAITRK010000014.1, read as the reverse complement.
AGAGGGCGATGTCCTAGGCCACTAGACGAAGGGGACATGAGCTACTATGTCGCGTATTGAAACTATCCGGCAGCAGGATATGCTATGACAATTTAATTGTAAACATCAATGAAGCTAAAATTTCTACCTCGGTCATAAATAATCGAGATTTTCGCTACATTCGTAAATATATTTGAGTTAGGCGCGTAGTTTTAACACATAGTTTACTTAAACGATGGTAGCTTCTACCGTCATTCTGTATTTTGGATGGATATAATGCGTATAGTTGCCGTTGGCGAAAAGCTTGAAAACCTAATGTTTGAAATCGTAAGAATTGCGGAATCACTGGAGTGCGAGACTGCATTCTTCAAAGGAAGCGGCAGTAGCACGCGGCTCGGCGCCGACGATATTGTCGTGATTGCCAGCGATTCCATCAATGTTTTAAATGACTCTACCAAAAACACCATTGTAACTGTGGCAGTTAGTCCATGTTACCAAAAAAAATTTTCGCAGGAGATCGTAATCAACGCTTCATCCATCAAAAAAATATATGACATAGTGGAAGCAGAACTGCAGCGCTGCATAAATTATCCGATAGCGACGGAGCAATCCACAATTAATCTACTGAAAATGGCAGAACAATTGGCCACGACAGACGCTACCATACTAATCACCGGCGAAACCGGAACTGGAAAGGAGGTTATTGCGCGCTATATTCACGAAAAAAGCAATCGTTCCGCCAAAAATTTCATACCAATAAATTGCGCCGCAATTCCTGATACGCTGCTGGAATCCGAATTGTTTGGACACGAAAGAGGAGCCTTTACAAACGCCATTCAGCGCCGCCTGGGAAAATTTGAAGAGGCTGACCACGGCACAATTCTGCTGGACGAAATCAGCGAAATGTCGCTCTCGCTGCAAGCAAAAATACTGAGAATCCTGCAAGAAAGGGAATTTTCCAGACTAGGAAGCAATGCAACCATAAGGCTAGATCTACGAATTATTGCTACCAGCAATAGAGACCTAAAAGAGGCAGTGCAAAACGGTTTGTTTCGCGAGGATCTATTCTATAGGCTAAATGTAATCCCAATGAAAATTCCAAATCTTGCCAACAGAAAAAAGGAAATAGCGCCGTTGGCTCGATTTTTTTGCAAAAAATATTCGAATAACAGCAAAAAATTTTCTGAAAAAGCCATAAAATTGCTCGAAGAACAAAAATGGCGCGGCAACGTGCGCGAGCTGGAAAATATAGTTCATCGCAGCGTGCTTTTATCCCGCGGCAATTACATCGATTGCGACGATATTGTTTTTGATCCCGTCGACAGCGGAAACTCCGGCCATTTTTGCCAGCAAAAAACGCTAAAACAGATAGAAACAGAACTTATGCGCGAAGCTTTGGACAAATTTGGCGGCAACAAAATAAAGGCGTCTGAAGCGCTTGGCACACCAATACGAACGCTGCGGCAGAAAGTAAAAAACGCCGCCTCCGATGTAAAACGCTGAATCTATTCTAATTCCAGATATTATCCTCATTGCGCTTCACTCGTGAAAAATCGATAACAAGCGCACTAAGCTAGTTATGTATATCACAGAGCAGCTATCAGGAATTGCGGCGTCAACGTATCTACTCCGGATATGGAACTCATGGACGCAAAATCTCTGATATTTATAAAGGGCATTTTTTTTCTTTTCATTGACGCAATGGCCGGCGCCGGAGCAGGAAATAGAAATCCCTGTCCAAAGTCAATTTGAGCTTCCTTGGCGCAGTTCAGATGATCGTTATTTTCTATGCCCTCCGCCACTATGTCGCAGCCGATATCGTGTGAAAGAGCGGAACAAAATTTCATCATTGATCTAACCTTGCGATTGCACGGGGCATTTTGTATAAATTTTTTGTCCAATTTTACGATATCCACAGGCAATTCGCTCATATATTCCATGCTGGAATACTTGGTCCCGAAATCGTCCAAAGCTATTTTAATATTGTGCCGTCGCAGAAGACCAAACGATTTTTTCATGTGCCGTAAAAGTTCAGGATTCGTATTTTCATTTAGTTCCAAAACAATCCTATCTCCAGCAAATTCGGTGTTTTCTAAGGTCTTGAGGAAATTATTGCAAAAATTCTCGTCCGCCACGTCGTCGATTGTCATGTTTATAAATAATTTGAAGTCATGGCAGCATCTATGATGCATGGAACTCACCTTGCCATTGCACCAAAGAGCAACTGTGCGCAATATATATTCCGCACTTGGGAACTCTGAAAAATCCGATTTTGTATACAACGCCTCGTAACCATAAATGCTATTATCATCGAGATTAACAAGTGGCTGTAGCCTTATTCTATCATCCATTTCATCACCATTCCTCTCCAATATATATTATTCACGCAAATTTATTCAAGATCTTTCGAAAAATTTATTTAATTTTTCCATTGTTATGGCCGCATAGGCAGGTCTACCGTGGCAGCATTGCGCAATATTCTCTGTCTCTTCCATTTGCCGGAGAAGGCAATTCATTTCGTAGGCGGTTAACTTTTTTCCGGCTCTTAAACTACCATGGCAGGAAACGATGGAGAGTATGGCGTTTATTTTTCGTTCGACGTCATAGATATCGCCAAAGGCAGACAGTTCGTCCGCTACGTCAGTCATGAGCAATTTTGCGTCACAGGTTCCAAGCAACGCCGGTAGTGAATTTACCACCACCATATCTTCGGCGAGCTTTTCGAAATATATTCCGAACTTCAGAAGAAAGTCTACGTTATTTTGTAGTAATTCAACCTGTGATTTTGTCAGAGGACAAACCTCCGGCATCAGCAGAGTTTGCGAATCTAGAGTTAGATTTCGCTTTAATTTTTCCAGAGTGATTCGTTCGGCGGCTGCATGCTGATCCACTATAATCAAATGATCGCCGTTTTCTGCTATTATGTAGGTATTTTCCAACTGAAACAAAGCGTTTCCCAGATTTATTTTTCCAGTTGGATCGCTAGATACATCCGGAGATGCAGGCAGGAACGACGCCGAAACATCTGGCTCGCGTGAAACTGTTTTCCATTCGTCGTTTGCCGAGAAATTCTCCCGTGGCCAGTTTTTTTTCTCTTCCACAACCGGAATTTCCAATTTTTCAGATAGCGCAGTCGCGCCAAAAGATGGATATACGGCAGAAGCATACTCTCTTTTTGAAAAAAAATCGCTCGCGAATTCACTGGTTGGCCGTACAGAACCAAAAGACGAAAGAGATTGCTTAAACTCTGACACCATAAAGCTTCTAACTTTTTCAGAATTTCTAAAGCGTATTTCTGTTTTTGCCGGATGGGCGTTCACGTCCACTTCACTGTGCGGCATTTCCAAAAAAATTACAGCCATCGGATAGCGCCCGGGTGGAATTAATCCGGAGTAGGCAGACTTCAGAGCAAGTGAAAAAATTTTATCCTTCACATAGCGATTGTTTACGAAAAAATATTGGCTGCCGGTTGAGATTTTGTTGAAAGTCGGCACACTGACGAACCCGTAGAGCTTCATTCCGTCTTTTTCTGCATTTATGCGGAATAGATTCTCCATGGAGGCTTCTCCAAAAACGTCGGCGACACGCTTTTGAAGATCGTCTGTAGCTTCATAGCGGTACTTTTCCGTATTTGATTCGCTAAAGCGAAAAGAAATTCCTCGAAACGCCAACGCCATGCGCTGAAACGTTTCGCGACAGTTATCTGCCTCCCTGGGATCGGATTTTAAAAATTTCAGTCGAGCCGGCGTGGCGAAAAACAAATCTCTAACCTCTATCGTGGCACCTTTTTTTCTATTGATCGGTGATATTGTAAAACTGCTGCCGCCTTCCGTTTGTATGCACCAGGCGTCGCCACCACAGGAGGACGATACGGACAGACGAGATATGGACGCGATGGACGGCAATGCCTCGCCGCGAAATCCAAATGTATGTATATCAAAGAGATTTTCCGAATCCAGCTTGGAGGTTGCATGGCTCATCAGACACATCTCCAGCGCCTCCCTATCCATTCCGGAGCCATTATCTTCGACAGCCATAAAACTTTTGCCAGCATCTATAATGCGCACGGAAATTTCCGTAGCTCCAGCGTCGATGGAATTCTCCATCAATTCCTTTATAACGGAAGACGGCCGTTCGATCACTTCACCGGCCGCGATTTGATTTATTAGGTTTTGTGGCAGCAGTTTTATTGGCATGTCAAGAACCAGACGTCTAAACGTCCTCCGACATCATCTTTATGGCTCCGCATGGACATTCTGTTGCGCATATTCCGCATCCTTTACAGTAATCGTAGTTTATTTCCAGGGAACCGTCTTTGCTCTTCCGAATGGCGCAATCTGGGCAGTAGCCGTAGCAATTATCACAGTGGAAACAATTTCCACAGGAAAAACACCGACAAGCACCGCGAATCAATTCTTCTTCACTGAAAAATATCTTCTTCTCCTCGAAGGAGATTTTAGCAAATTCCGGTACCATTAATCCATCTATTTTTTGAAAATAATCAGTATTTATTTTCTTGAAATTTGCAATTTCTGGCTTTTGCATGGAGGCAATCTTTGTTCCTCGTAGGTAGGCGTCTATGTGGCGCGCGGCTTTTTTGCCGTGACCTATGGCGTCGGTTACTGTTCGCTTGCCGCGGATTACATCTCCTCCGGCGAATACTCCAGATATGCTGGTTTCCATATTTTCATTTACAACAATCGCCCCTTTTTCTGAAATCTCCAGGCCATCTAGTTTGGAAAAAAGGTTGTTATCTATGGACTGCCCAACGGCAAAAATGACAATATCCGCACGTACCATATCATTTGTGCCGGTTTTACGAATGACGTCGCCACTTTCATCAATGGCTACCTCTTCCAATAATACTTTCTTCCCGTCAATGGCTCCGATGGTTCTCAGGCATACAATTTCGACGCCCTCTTTCAGAGCTTCCTGAATTTCGCTGTCATGGGCTTTCATCTTGGCTAACGTTCTTCTGTAGATAATTTTTACATTCCTAGCGCCAAGCCGAAGAGCGGTTCGAGCGGCATCCACAGCCGTATTACCGCCGCCGTACACCAGGACGTCAGCTCCTTGCAACCCAACGCTAAGATTACCGTTTTCCAACTGGAGAAACATATCTATTGCGTCCATTACCACTACGCTGCCCTTTATTTCCACATCAGTTTTAACGGCTCGATTCGCACCGGTGGCAACATATGTGGCGTCAAAGCGCTGCGATTCTGTCTCCAAGCAATTGACGCGTTTATTGCAGGAAAGTTTCACGCCGTCTCCAATAATTCTATTTATTTCGGCGTCAAGGACTGTTCTGTCGAGCCTATAGCTTGGCACGCCATATCTCATCATGCCCCCTGGTTTTATATGTGCTTCGTAGATGGTAACATCGTGGCCGTATTGCCACAAAAAATACGCCGCTGTCAGTCCGCTTGGACCAGCGCCAACTACCAGAACTTTTTTTCCTGAAAGATTGCAATCGCGTTCCTCCAGCCTCCAGCCGTTGGCAATGGCCATATCTCCTATGGACCTTTCCAGCAAATTTATGTTGACAGCAGCATCAAATTGTCCGCGATTACACGCCTTTTCACAATTATGATAGCAGACACGTCCCATGGTTGCTGGGAATGGATTATTTTTTAGCATCTCGCGCCAGGCTTCCTGGAATTTTCCCTCCTGAATTAGCGAAAGCCATTGCTGAATATTCTCTCCGGCCGGACAAACTGCGTTGCACGGCGGCAGTCTTCGGACAAACTCCGGCTTTATCGTTCTCCAGGAACCGGTCTTGTTTTTTAGGCTTGTGGCGATATCCATGGTAATGAA
>JAITRK010000043.1 GCA_031288435.1 Holosporaceae bacterium | reverse complement strand
GCATGCTGCCGCATGCCGTCGTCTTCGGACTTCCGCTGGTTATAGACCTTGGAATGAATGGAAATATTGTAAAATCTTTCAATCGGATTCTTCGCATAATAATGACATTTTTCATAAGTATTGGCGTCGGTTACATTGCCATGTGCCTGGATTATAAAGCAGAAAATAAAGCAGAAGAGGATAAAAAAACGTCGAATTCCGGAAGTGATTTCCAGAAAAATCTGGAGCTGCTTAGAGTAATAGACTCGTTAAGCGCTGTTCCCGTTGTAATTATGGCAAGCACCAACGATGGACCAGAACTTCTATATCGCACAAAACACAGTGTCGTGGCAGCCTCATATCATCGACAGGGGGATGGTATAATTGCCAGTCATGTGGTTCTGCAGGAAAAATTTGATGAAAATCGAATAAAAAAAATACTAAAAACCACAAAAACAGACTATATTTTTATTAGAAAATCCAACGGAGCCCCATCGTCAGTAAATTCTCTGTCAGATATGGTCAATGCCGGTTCTATTCTGCCATCCTGGCTTAGCGTCGTAGAAATTCCGGCCAAATTTAATGACATAGCCCTGTTAAAGGTAATCTTGTAGCCTTCGCACCTGCTCTAGAGAGTAGTTTTGAGGCGTTCAAAGGCAAATTTGGCCGATATCAGCCCGAAGAAAAATATCGCAGAGGAGTGCTGGAAAAAGTACGCCCAGTTGCCGCCCTTTAGCAAAATGTTTCGCATTAAAAACGTGCAATGTGTCATCGGCATGATATTTGCCCACAGACGCAGCGGCAACGGCATATTATCCACCGGAGCCAACCCGCCGGAGAGCATCATGGACAGAAACAGAAATATCATCATGCCAAGCATCGCCTGCTGTTGCGTTTGGCAGAATGTAGAAAACAGGATTGCAAACGCAGACATGGCAGTCGCAAATATAAAAAACAACAGCAAAAATTGCAGCAAACTTCCGCGAAATGGCACGCCGAAAATCACCATTCCAAGTACCAAAATTATCGTCAGATTTATAAATCCAACGCAAATGTAGGGGATTGTCTTGCCGAGAATAATGTGAACTTTTTTTATTGGAGCGGCAACCAGCATTTCTATGGTTCCAAGTTCTTTTTCTCGGGTCATTGAAATACAAATGGCGCTCAGGATTGTCATGGTCGCCATGATTGCCGCGATGAATGGAAACATAAACCATTTTGAATCCATTCCAGGATTGAATAAAATTCTGGTTTTAAAATTTATGGACGGACGAAGGATTTCCGGAAGTAATCTGCTTTCTGCAATTGCAGTCGCCACAATGGAATTTATATAAATTTCAATCGCCTGCGCCTTTAGCACATTTGTCGCGTCGATTAAAAGCTGCAGTTTTGGTTCTCCACTGCCAACTGATCGTGTGAATCCGTTTGCCGGCGCCGTCAGCGTTGCGTCAATCTTTCCATTCTGTACGGCGTCTAGAGCAGATTCGCCGATCGGCTCGATTTTTGTAAACCATCCGGAAGCCAGCGCTTTATCGTGGATATTTTGTATCAGATAGTCGCTTGCGGTGCAGTCCATGGCAAGTCTAATATTCTGCGGCTCGTTGCTGATAGCAAAATTGATGGCAATCATCTGGATAATCGGCATAATAAAAATAGCCGCCACCATGCGTGGATTGCGGATCATTTGTATTATTTCTTTTTTCATAAAACCAAGTAATTTCATTCGAGAGTATCTCCAAATTTTTTGAACGCCATTGTTATTACAACAATTCCTTGTCCGACGAGCGCAGCAAATGGCGTTGCCAGATCCGCAAACGAGGAGGCCTTTAAGAATTCGCCTCTGGCGATCTCAATATACCATCTGGCCGGAAAAATCATTGTTATGTATTGAAGAATCTTTGGCATGTATTCCAACGGGAAAACGAATCCAGACAGCAGCATCGTTGGTAACAGTCCGACGATCATTGCCATTTGCACCGCCAACTGCTGCTGTTTTGCGACAATCGATATGTATAATCCGATGGCTAGATAATCCAAAATAAAAATTGCCGTTCCCAGCAGTAATATCCAATGGCTGCCACAGAAAGGAATTTCATATAGAAGCCTCGCCGCTGCGTAGACAATGCTAAACCCTATCCATCCAAGAAACGCATAGGGCAGGATTTTGCCAGCTATAATTTCCATCGATCGAACCGGCGTTGATAGCAGCAGTTCCAACGATCCATGTTCGTATTCGCGACAAATGGTAAGCGACGTCAGCAGAATCGCCACCAACGCGATAATTACGGCAGATAGTCCAGGTATCATGAACCACTTGGAATTTAATTCATGGTTAAATAAAAATCTCGTTTGCAAAAAGTTTTTCTGTGGTTGAGTACGGAATATTTTTTCCGTCGCCAGCTGAGCTATGCGTCCCATGTATCCGCTCATGGCCGCCATCGATGAGTTATCTGCACCGTCCACCAGTAGTTGAACCTCAGCGGCGCCGAATGTGTTCGGTCTATTGAAATGCGGCGGTATTATGAGAGCCGCCTTGGCCTTTTCGTCGAGTATTTCGTTCATGGCTGCCTCCGGCGATTCTCGAAAATAAACTTTGAAATAGCTGGAGCTACCAATGGTATCTGCCAATTGAGAGGATTCCCTGGATTTATCGTGATCGACAATCACAAGAGAAATATTTTCCAAATTAAACTCAATGGCACTACCAAATATAATAACAATAAGAAACGGCAACAATAGCGCAAACATTAGCGTAAACGGATCCCGAATTACGTGTTTGCTTTCTTTTAGGAAGATGGATTTGCACCTGGTAATGCTAAAACTCATCGATTATCTCCTTCCACCAGCTTTATGAAAACATCTTCCAGCGACG
>JAITRK010000041.1 GCA_031288435.1 Holosporaceae bacterium | reverse complement strand
GAAGCAATTTCATTTTCCAGTTGATCCGTATCCCACAGACAGCAGCCAATGCACAATATTTTCTTTTGCGGGCAACCACGGCCAGAGGTTATAAGGCGAATTATGTCAGCATTTATGGTGAGGGCTATATTATTGCTAATTATCGTGCTTTCCGAAGACAGATAATCGTCCGAATGCAGTATAAAGCAGCGGTTTATTTCTTCGGTGCCACCGAAATACGTATCTAGATTCTCGAATCCGTCGGATTTTATGCTTAATCTTTCTAGAATATCCCTAATGTTCATGTTTGGTATTAGCTTATTTACAACAATCCCCATTGCGCCGTTTTTATCGTGGCTACAGACGTAAACCATAGACTTATTCAAATATTCATTTGAAATAGACGGCGTGGATAAAAGTATCTTTCCTACTAAATTGTGTATATCACTGCACTTGTTGCTCATGTACATCACCAAGATTATAATGCTATACTATACGATTATCGTTAAAATATTACTAATATGCAAGTTATTTTCAAAAAAATTGCCCTATTTTTTTTCCATGTGTCTGTTTGTTGGACTAGCATAGCCGGCCAAGATTTTGACATGAAGACCGAGTACAGATTCTTGAGCGAAAACGACATTCTGTGTCATATAATATTTGAAGTTCCAGAGGGCTGTAAAATACCAAAAAAGCCTACGATTTCAACATTAAAATGTGAAAATCTAGCGAATTTTTTCTACGACAGTTCCGGCATGCCGGAAAAAATTGCCGCCAACAAATATAAAGTAGATTTTAGCATAGCAATCCTTGATATAACAAATAAAAATAATTTTCTGCAGCTAAAAATCGAGTGCCCACTATGCGAAGGCGATGGCTGTCGAATTATTTTTACGCATACTGACCTATCCTTTAGTCATTCATGGCAATACGAGTTTCTCATAATTATGTTCTTCGGATTTCTTGGCGGGCTTATTTTGAATTTTATGCCCTGCGTATTGCCGGTACTTTTAATGAAATTAAAAGCTCTATTTTCGCCGGATCGAAAAATGGCTCTACGTGGAGCAATCGCTGGAAATTACGTAAGTTTCCTAAGCTTTGCGCTGCTGCCTGCGTTACTAAAGGCAGGTTCTGAACCTGTGGAATGGGGATTGCATTTCCAGAATTTCAATTTCCTGAAAATAACGACAATAGGACTGTTTTTGTTGGTTTTACAGGCATTTGAGGTCACTAACATAATATCGCCGTCATTTCGTTTGAAAAATGTTTCTCGCGGCGTATTTGTGGAAAATTTCCTATCCAGTGTTGTGGCGTCAATGGTGGCGATACCATGCACTGCGCCATTTTTGGGAACAGCGGCGGTGTTTGCACTAAATGGATCTGCAGCCGAAACGTTTCTGATATTCCTAGCCATTGCGACCGGATTCTCTCTGCCATACATTGGAGCCATGTTCCTTCCGATGGGAGGGATTTCAGGAAACCTAACAAAATATTCTGCCGCCGCTAAAAAATTGATCGATTGCGGAGTATTAATAGCCTTCGGATGGATGTTTTGGCTGCTGAGCAATCATCTGTCGAATATGATTATCCTCATGTATGTATTGATTTTTTCACTATGTCTATGGCTTTTTAGAACCAACCGATCAACAATTGCGGGAATATTGGTGGCTGCGTTGCTATTCACGCCGGAAAAATGGAGGCCAAGTCAATCAATCAATGTACCAGTAACCTCTAATTGCCGCAGCCGTAGCCCAGAAGACATTGCAGGCGAGATTTCAGCGGCGCTGACCAAAAACAGACCTGTAATTCTTAGCATATCCGCAGATTGGTGCCTAACGTGTCACTATAATAAATTGAGATTGCTGAATGACTCAGATGTACAAAAGCTTATAAAAGAAAAAAATATTCTTTTTATCGAAATTGATCTAACAGAAAGAGGTGATGAATGGACTGCCTTCATTCGCCTACATGGTAGAAGCGGCATACCTTTTATGATGATATATGGTCCACGTTTCCCGCAAGGCCGCCTGCTGCCGGAAATACCAAGCGTTCATCAACTTTTGGAAGCAATTAATTCGGCGTCGCAGCCTTCCGGTTAAACAACACGGCAGCAAAGTCACAATGGTCTTTTGCTACTTTCGTTCGCAATATCTTGTTGCGTTGTGGACTCAATTGCGTTGTTTGTGTGATTTTTGTCATTGTCACACGCATATTCTAAAGTTTTTGACAGTTCTCCATCGGCTTTCAAATTACTCCTATCAACGTATCTCTTACGAAATACCTGCGCTAGCATGGTGGAGGATTGATGCCTATGTATCTTCTGTTCGTGTAGCATGGAATTATACCGCGCAATGGTAACAGCTCTGTCAAGTAGATCTGCCGCCTCGCATGCAACGCCGTGTTGTTCTAGAAAATCGATCATGTCGTTTGTACGATCTTCATTATTGTCATAGGCGTATTCCAAAGCCCTTGATAATTTACCCTCGGCTACCAGGTTCATCTCGTTAGCATACTTCCAAAATAGCCGTGCCAGGGCGGCAGAATTGCTTTGCTCTCCGCTGTTTGCTCTACTGCCGTAGGTCGCAAGTGTTTCATAAAGGGCGACTATTTCATCTGGAGTAAATTTATATTCGCCTTTAGCAAGAGCTTCTTCGATTACTTTAACAAACTCAACCTGAGACATGGCAGCATAGACCATACTACGCAGCACCATATGCTTATCAGGAATCCGATTCCCACGGATTTCTTGCTCAGCAAGGCCAGCATCATACCATGGAGCATTGACGAACTCTATCGGCGCTACGATTGTGCCACTGCTATCAGGCATCGCATTAACTTGATTAAATGGCAAAAGCATAGCGCTTAAACATAAAAAAGTAGCCGTGATCATGCTCTGATTCCTTTGTAAACTACAAATGCAAACACAAATGAAACGTACACAAAGAAAGTTAACAATTTCTTTCCAACAAAAAAATTTAATCGCAGCTCAGCTCAATGGTGAGATAATCTTCGTAATCTCCAGCGACAGGCATTTTCTCGCAGTAACCAGATGGATCAAATGCAATAGTGAAAGCGCTATTTTGGCTGTCCAATTGAAAAACTTTCATTTCCTCACTTAATTTTTCGCACTCATGTGGGCCAGCGTCGACCGAGTAGGAAATATAATTATTTTCATGCCTTAAACGAAACTGGTTTGCGCTTAATATTTTGCATTGCACGCCTTTCAGAACGGAATACTTAAAAGAAACGCTCTGCTTGTTTCCGTAAATATGTTGATTCGAGTAGGTCAGAGAACCAAACTGTACCTCCTTCACGTCAGACTCCAGAAACGCGTTTGGAGTAATCATAAATTTTATTTCCTCAAGAATGGCTGCCGCATCGTTGGATGAGAGCTTTAGCGAGTGAATAAATTTTTCGTTTTTCAATTCATCGTGTGGAATGGAGACGGTAAAAACGTCCTTTCCGGAACTACCGTCCCGCGGCTCGATCTTTTGATCGCCATAGTATATTACCCAGTCGCTTGACGGAAATTCGATATCCCGAAGTTTTATGACGAACGAAATTGATCCGTCAGGATTCTTTCTAGCATTTTCGTAGATTTCAACTTTGAATTTACCAACTTCGTCGTCGCTTGCGTTTCTTACGGAAAAAAACTCATCGGAATTACGCATCGCTTCCACCTGTGCGGCTTCTTCGTGCATCGACCAAACCTCGCAGACATATGTCTGCAATGACAGCAACAGCACCATTACTTTTTTATAACACTTCATGATTTACCCTCCACTTTTTCTCGACAAATTATTTTCCCCAACTTTATCACATATTGATGTGCTGATTCAGCAATTTCAATTTCAAAATCCATTATACCCTCAACGCTGACTGATACATCATACTCCCCTGGTTTAAGGTTCGTTATAACGAATTTGCCGACGCTGTTTGTAAAAAATTGAACTGGTTTCGCCTGCCCATCGGAGCGATGGAGAGCATAGCCGCTCACCATGGCCATCGGAGATCCATCCTGATAGCACAGATACCCTTCCGCCATATAGCTACCTTCGGCAGAAATTTCTGCCAGAGCGCCTCGATTGTACTTGCCGACGGCTATCAGCGTATGAGGCCTAACGTCAAGAGTATCAGGAACGTCCAGCAGATCCAGTCTTGCAGTTGTTGTATGATTTCTACTGGTAGGGACAACGGCATTTCCGAATGGATCAGATTCAACTCCGTTGTCGACAAATTTTATGGTTTCATTTTTCATTGCTTTTACAGGAGTCGCCATGATGAAACCTCCGTTTGTGGACAACCTTCTGGCAACGGCGAAATTTCCGTCTGCGAAAAACAGCGCTGTTTCAAGGCCGAGCCGCGTCGAATTGACCGAACTACCGCGCCTTGAGTGATCCAGTTCTGCTCTAAACATTGGATGAGCGTAGGAGCCATTAATTCCGTAGTTACTTTTGGAATATGCTCTGGCGGCATGCACGTCATACCCAAAGCCGTTGCCCCGAGGAGTTTGAGACACGGATAGATAGGCGTTTTTTTCTTCAGCGCCAACATAGCTGCTAGATATCCGTACATCATTTTTTAGATAGACTGAACAACTTAGACCGAGAGAGCGATTGATCTTCCCATCGAAATTTTTGGAGCGTTCAAACAGCGCGTTAAAGCTAGCGCTGCTGAAAGTTTCACCGCCGAGCGGCATGTTTTTTGAAATATTCACGGACAGCGATCTGCCGGAACGGCGCTTCGGATTAGTTTTAACGCGATAATTGGCGTTAAAATTCAGCGTAAATAAATTACTGACAAAGGCGAAATAGCTAATGGTCCTTCTTTTACCCTTGATATTCTGCCTTGTTTTTAGGAAATCGCTCGAATTGAACAAGTTACCGCCTGGAGCCAAATACGGATAAAAAAACGAATCCGATTCTTCAAAGGAAACTCCACAACTGAAGCTTGATCTTTCGTAGAACCGAATGGACGGAGTCGAATAGCTTAGGAAATAGGCATTGCCCACCAGCCTGGAGCACGAGTCATGATCAATTTTACAGTTATAGCTACTGCGCGCGTATTTCATGTCGAAATTTCCGCATACATTTTTATTTCTAAGCTCCATGGCATAAGCCGTTCCAAGTTTGCTATTTTCTACTCCTCCTCCGATTTCTGTCGCATCCAGCAAGCCATACTTTACGGATAGCGATATTACTCTGTTATGCCTATCGTAGCGGCCTTTTTTTGGATCATTTACTTCAGGATATCCGGCAGAGCAATCAAAATCAAATTCTCCACGGCGCACAAACGCATTTTCCAGGAAAAACGACTCTTCCAGGGTTCGTTCACGACCGGCGTCGTCCACAATTTTGATTTTGACATCGTTGGCGCCGTTAGAATAGGAAATATCGTCCAATTCGTAGGTTCCAGGCGCGACTCCTTCTTCAACTTTTACGAGATTGCCGTTGAAATAAACCTTGATGGTACTTCTTCTCGGCAATGTGATTTGCAACGCTCGAGCCGATCCACATTCGTAGTTGGTGGTGGCCTCTTTCTTTATTTGCAATCCAAATAGCCTTGGAACGCTTTGATACCTCGCAGAGCGACCAAAAATATCTCCTCCTCGGAAAACCAAATGTTCTTCCGCCCAATCGTAGACCAGACTGGTGTATTCACGACGGAATCCTTTTTTTCCCTTAGAATTCGAAACATGGTCATGCGACACCTCACCTTCGAGAACTAATCCATAAACATTCAACACCGGCGAAAAAATTAGGGAACGATGGTTATATGAGGATTTGTCCTGATAACAGGTTCCAGATGCGCGGACATTTACGAATCCGCTAACATTGGCCTGACGCACATTGGGTTTTTGAACATTTCCAGTATATCTTTTACCAAGGCTCCTGGTTTTCTTATACTCGACCGGCGCAGTTAGCTCCACCTGCAGCAGTTGCCTGTTAAATTTTGCGCCTATGCCCAATGATTCTAATCTTTCAAACGACAGGAAACCATCGGCGTCATTCAGCGACAAGATTTTTCCAGTTTCTGTGGGAATCAAATAGTCGTCCAACAACTCCACCAAAGAATTGGCATGTATTTTATTGCCTTTTCCAATAAAGGTCATGGCTTCTCCAATTTTCTCCCCATCAAGGACTATGCTAAGCTCCAGTAGCGCATCTTTCCGTTTATAGGAGCTACCGAAAACCTTGGCATAGAGATCGACATCCTCTTCATAGGCCGAATCCGCGGGCGCACGACCAATAGCCACAGGATCGTCCGGAGTTACTGAATCCTCGCTTCTTCCAACCTCCATTGTTCCAATGGCAAGAAAAATCACAAATACAACGCTGACAACACAACAACAAATACGTTTTTCTAACATGGCTTACCGAATCCTCAACTTTCGTCTCGCCCCAGGCAGAATCACGCCGTCCTTGCTATCAAGGAGATCAACCAGTTTCTTGCCGTTGACCATGACTTGCATTTCACGGATCAACACGCGCCGGGTACCGACATTTTGCACAACAACAAATGGCCCATT
>JAITRK010000097.1 GCA_031288435.1 Holosporaceae bacterium | reverse complement strand
TCAATATTATGTCCAGCTCCTTCTCCGAGATAAACCCTGGAGCTACTACTTCGTTTTCTATTTTTAGCTCTTTAGCCGCGGACAATGTTTTTTTCATTGTCCCGTAGCCAACAATTGTTAGTTTTATGTCTTTTATTTTCGCATTACGTGAATCTTTCAGAAATATTTCAAAAGCTTTTAACAATCTGTCGTGATTTTTATGCGGCCATAGGGTTGATATGAATATTAAATATTTTTTGCTTTTAAGATCATATTTTCGTAGAACTGTTTTTTCATAAGTTTCGTTTGGCGGCCCACTTTTTAATCTATTGGCCATTTTTATGTGTATAACCTCTATCATATCTGCAGGTAAATTGAACTCTTCAATAATTCTTCTTTTTGAAAAGTCGGAAACTGTGATTATGCTTTCTACTTTTTTTATCGATTCTTCAGTGCATTTTCTTTGCCATATACATTCTCCATCGCTTAAAATTGCGCCCATATCTTTGCTTGCTAAATCGTGTATCGTGCATATAGATGGCACATGGATAGGGTATTTCGCATGATGTCCAGCACCAGGGTCCCAAAACATATCGCACTTGTCGTCTGCAAATAGATTTCCATGGAATACTATTTGTTCAAGTTTATTCCTTGCAAAGCCAAAGGTAATGCTGTTGGCTAGATGAAAGATTATTTCTTGCAATACGAAGCCATATGGCTTTACGTTTATCATTTTTACTTGATTACAGGCCGCAAATTTTTGAAAATGGTTGTTGGTAAGCTCGTTAATTAGAAGAATCAATCTCCAATTGGGTCTTTTTTTCATAATACCTTGCAGGATGTTTTCTGTTAAAGTTAACACTCCTCCAAGCTCAGCTGTTGTAGATAAATCTACTATTATGTCATGCGTAAATTCTTTTGGCCTGTTGTCTAGCGCGGATATTCTTTTGTGTGTGAAAAAATCAGATAGATTGTTATTTCTGATAATCATACTAGAAATAACTACTATAACGAACACAATAATACCAAAAATGATGTTTAAGATAGTAAGAGCAATTCTTTTCATTTTTGATTCTCCACCAAAGGTGGTCGGGGCGAGAGGATTTGAACCTCCGACATCTTGCTCCCAAAGCAAGCGCGCTACCAGACTGCGCCACACCCCGTACGAACCCCCATATGGATAACTGTCTACACCAATAACAATAATATTTCAATTAGGATGTTGATGAGGATGGTAGTGCGTTTTTATGTACAAATTATATTTTCTGACAATTTGCGTGCTAACCCATTGTTTTGTAATGGGGTATTTTTGGACAGCACAGGCGGCGATCACGAATAACTTTTATAATAAGTTGTTATCGTTTTGTGAATAAATACTTAGAACTTGCTAGGCCAGTATATATAAACATGTTATGCACATGTTATTGCTCATAGTATACATTCGGCGGATGCATCCGTAGTAGTAAATGCAGGGCAGTAGCTAATGAAAAGCGGCGCATTGTTGTTTTTTCGCGCCGCTGTTGCGTGTACATGCATAATAGCGACCTATAGTAGGTCAATTATGCATTCGGATATATCTTTCGCAAAGTACTTTACGAATATGGAGCAATTGCTTTTTTGCAGAATATCACCTAGCCCTCTAATTTTTTCTCCCTTTGAAGAGCCATCAGGATATTGTTGAAGGTTAAACTTTGGTAAAGCTATAAGAAGCCCTGTAAATGCGTATTCAAATTCCCCGGACGGAACAACATCTTTGTACAACAGACGTCGTTTATCCTCGGAATGTTCCATCAGCGCGAGCTTAACTGATTCCCTGTTTTCTTTCAGAAATTCTTCAAGCGAATTACAGAAAGATTCTCTTTTGTTTTCAATATTACTCTTAATAACACTTGTCATATCACGAATTTCATTCATGAATTTTTCGTCATGTAAAATGCTAACATATGGATTAATATGGTCATCTCCTAACTTATGATCGTCAATTGCTTTATAGAGCATAAGTAACGAATCATGTTCGCCGAGTCCGGCGATCAATGAATTCACGTATTCTTCAACAAAAAGTGAGGCAATCCTATCTTCCTTGACGTCAATGCTGCTTCCTGCTTCCTGCCTCGATGAGAGATGTATTTCCTCGCAGGTTTCTTCGTTTTTCAATATGTCGATAATATGAACTTTCAGCGCATCCATATTAGTAGACGTATTAGCAATTGGCTGATTTTGAGCTATGTCGTCTACGCTATAGCCATTCCCACATAGCAACAAAAGCATACTGGTAAGACAGGCTCCAGTTATTTTTTTTATTAGCATTACTTTATCTCCTTTTATTTGTAAACCATCTGCTTTTATAATAGCATGGTTTTTGCAAAAAAGCAAGTAATTTTTGTCGCGTCTTTTAGTAAAAAGCGAGCGATTTGTTAGCTAGGTATAAAATGAATGGTTCTTTCGCAAACGCAAAATATTCGTGAAAATAAAAAAAAATTGATGAAAGTCACCTAACTGCGTCAAAGTTGGAGTATAATTATCCGATATGATTCTATCATAAAGGAGGACATGGTGATTTCTCACCTGAAAGGAACCGTAGAGAAAATTTCCGACAGCTTCATCGTGCTGGATGTGAACGGCATCGGTTATACGTTAACTTGTTCAGCTAGAACAACAGGCAACGCAGAAAATTTAAAAAATACTCTATTGCACATTTTTACGGTGCTGAGCGTGCGAGAGGACTCATGGACTTTATTTGGCTTTAGTTCGGAATCTGAGAGATTTTGGTTCAATACGTTGATATCTGTGCAAGGAGTAGGCGGAAAAGCAGCAATGGCGATTCTTTCCGTTCTTTCGGACGATGAGATATATAAAGCTTTTCTTACCGGCGACAAAAGTATATTTACCAGAGCTGACGGCGTTGGTCCCAAGCTTGCTTCCCGTATTATATCCGAGCTAAAGGATAAGGTTGCAGGAAAGATTGACGTCAATATTCCGGCGCAGCAAAATTTGGTGGCCAATGAGATGTTAAATGACGTCGTTTCGGCGCTGGTTAACCTCGGATATCAGCGATCTGACATTTTTAGGGTCGTTTCATTGCTGCAACCTGAGCAAGATATGAAATTTGATACACTGCTGAGGGCCGCGCTGTCAAAGCTATCGTCTGGAGCGTGATATATGAGCAAAAATATAAATCTGGAATCGGGCCTGATGGAAAACGAAATTCCAGAATACTCGCTGCGCCCAAACAATCTAAATGATTTCATTGGGCAGGGAGCTTTGAAGGACAATCTAAAAGTTTTCATAGAGTCTGCCAGAAAAAGAAACCGAGCCATGGATCACATTCTGTTTTTTGGTCCTCCAGGTCTTGGGAAAACTACGTTATCACAGATAATATCGAAGGAATTGGAAGTGGGGTTCAAAGCAACTTCCGGCCCAATTTTGGTCAAAACCGGCGATCTGGCGGCAATTTTGACAAACCTGAAGGAAAAGGATGTTCTGTTTATCGATGAAATTCACAGGATGAACCGTCTGGTGGAGGAAATACTGTATCCGGCCATGGAAGATTTTCAGTTGGATATTATGATTGGCGAGGGGCCGGCGGCTCGATCCATAAGAATAGATCTTCCACATTTTACTCTCATAGGAGCCACAACGCGTTCCGGCATGCTATCTTCTCCGCTGAGGGATAGATTTGGTATTCCATTGAGACTGGACTTCTATACGTGCGAAGAGCTGCAGATTATAATATTGAAAAATGCTCAGAAGCTTGATATTCAAGTGTCTGCAGACGGAACGGAGGAGATAGCTCGCAGATCCAGAGGAACGCCGAGAATAGCTGTGAGATTGCTGAAAAGAGTACGAGATTTTGCTGTGGTTAAAAACACAAAAACAATAGATCGAACAGTAGCTGACATAGCTCTAAAGAATCTGGATATTGATGAAACAGGACTTGACTCCTTGGACAGAAAATATCTAGAATGCATACTCGAATTTTACGGCGGAGGTCCTGTTGGTATTGAGACTCTAGCGGCCGTGCTTTCCGAGAAAAAAGATACGCTGGAAGAAGTAATTGAGCCATATATTTTACAGAAGGGATTGATCCAGAGAACGGCTCGTGGCCGCGTTTTAACGGCGGAGGGCTATAGATACCTCGGAGCAACGCCGCGCCCAACTAGCGAAGTAAGAGAGTTGTTTGATGGAGATTTATTATGAACGATGAGATCGACGGAATTGTTACAGTTACCAAGACAATTAGCGAAAGTCCCCACGATTTTTCTATGTTAACGCTGTTCTATCAGGCTTCATTTACCGTAAAAGGGGTGGTAATCATTCTGATTCTGTGCTCTTTCTGGAGCTGGACCATAATTTTCGCAAAATTATCTCTGCTAAAAAAAATAAAGAGGAAAGCAGATGAATTCGAAGCAAGTTTCTGGAAAAGCAGCGCCATCGATACTTTTTTCAGCGAAATTTCAGAGAAAAGTGGCGATCATCCTTTTTTGAATGTATTCGCTGCTGGCATGAAAGAAGTGCAAAGGGTAAAAAATAGAAAAACTTCCCTAATCTCGAATATATCCTCCCGTGTGGAAACGGCGATGCGAATCGCTCTGGGACGAGAAATCGATTTT
>JAITRK010000039.1 GCA_031288435.1 Holosporaceae bacterium | reverse complement strand
CTGTACGATTCATTTTTCGTAGACATGTACGGCGTTCTCTACGACGGTGTTAGTTTGTACTGCGATACACTGGACACTATGAAAAAGTTGAGGAAACTTGGCAAGAAAATTATCATACTGTCGAATAGTACGCAGGTGTCTTTGGATGCAAAGCTAGGCTATTCCCAGCGCGGGATGTTCGATGGAGTGCACTACGACGAAATTGTAACTTCCGGAGAATTTTTGCATTATATAGTGACCAATAACATTAAGGATTTTGCAGATGCGGTTGGATCAAATGTAAACACCGTAAAATGCCTGTTTATGGGAAATGGGGACATATTTACCGGTTCCCCCATAGATCGCATAGGAAATTACGATGATGCAGACTTTATATATGTTGGCGTTCCGCGTTCGTCCTATGGAAGCGTAAGAATCGACGACGTCCTGGAGGCAGGCGTTCCGCTAAATATCGAGGACGTCATAGGCAGGGATTGGAGCGGTCTAAAAGACCGTTCAGGTAGAAACGGCTTTGCCGAATTCGACCATGTACTGAAAATTTGCCTGCAGAAAAACAAGGTTCTCGTAGTGGCGAATCCGGATATCTTCGCCCATGGATCTGTGCGCGACACTTCAAAAAAAGTGCCAATCGTCACCCAGGGTTGCATAGGAAAGTACTACGAAAGACTTGGCGGAAAGGTAGTTTATTTCGGAAAACCATACAAAGAAATATTTGAATATGCGAAGCAATTTGTTAATCCATCCGATAGAATTGCCATGGTGGGAGACACTCCATGGACTGATATTCTAGGAGCCGTCAATGCAGGACTAAATTCTGTGCTCGTGACCACCGGAATAACCGAAGAATTTTGTGAAAAAATGGATCTGGCTCTCTCTGACATCAGCAAAATCGAGCTTCTACTGAACGATCTATCACACCGCATGTCCAATTTCGAAGGCGATATCCGTCCAACACATATAATAAAACGGTTTGCCGCAGTTGAAGATTCGTTGGAGAACTGACCATTAATAATAATTACAGGAGACGTTTATGCCAGGTAACGACCACAAATTGTCCATGACAGACATAATTTCTCTCAGCAAACGCAGAGGCTTCATTTTCCAGAGCTCGGACGTCTACGGCGGACTGCAGGGGCTATATGATTACGGGCCACTTGGCGTCGAGCTAAAAAACAATCTAAAGGCTGCCTGGTGGAAATCCATGGTTCACGAGCGCGACGACGTCGAAGGGCTGGATTCCTCCATCATTACTCATCGATTGGCGCTGAAGCACTCCGGACACGAAGACACATTCTCGGATCCAATGGTGGACTGCAGAGACTGCAAATGCAGAATGCGAGCGGATCATTTGGCCGACGGAAAATGCGAACGCTGCGGCTCGAAAAATTTAACTGATCAACGACAATTTAACCTCATGTTTCGGGCAAATTTTGGTCCACTGGAGGACGGAGCGGATTTTATCTATCTTCGTCCGGAGACGGCGCAGGGAATCTTCATGAATTTCAAAAATGTGGTGGACGCCACCTCCCGCAGACTGCCATTTGGCATAGCCCAGATTGGTAAAGCCTTTCGGAACGAGGTGACTCCGCGCAATTTTATCTTTCGCATGCGCGAGTTCGAACAGATGGAACTGGAGTTCTTCGTGGAGCCAGGCTCCGATGAACTTTGGCACGAAAAGTGGGTAGAGGAGCGTCGCAATTGGTGGGAAAAGCAGGGACTAAGTTCCAGCCGGCTCCGGCTTTTTCAGCAACCACCGGAGGAATTGGCTCACTATGCAAAGGCCACCGTAGACATACTCTACGAATTTCCGCATGGCCTAGAAGAACTGGAGGGAATCGCCAATAGAACAGATTTCGACCTTGGTTCTCACTCCAAAAATCAGGAGGAATTAAATCTGCATTCCAATGTATTACCAAATAGAGATTCCATCGCAAAACTCGTTATCCAGAATAGCCAGGGCAATTTCGTTGTTCCCTACGTAATAGAGCCATCGGCCGGCTTGGATCGCGGAATATTAGCCGTTCTCACCGAAGGATTTTCAAAAGAAACATTGGAAAATGGCAGCGAGCGCATTGTTCTAAAATTAAAGCCTCATCTTGCTCCGTTCAAAGTCGCTGTCGCGCCGCTGGCTAAAAACAATGACGCCATAGTCGCGCTGGCAAGAGACGTCGTAAAAAAATTAAGCTCAGCAGGGATGGGAAGGATCAAATATGAAGATACCGGCAATATCGGCAAAGCCTACCGAAGGCACGACGAAATAGGCACGCCTTTTTGTATTACCGTTGATTTCGAGACCATTGACAACAATAGCGTTACTGTTCGTGATAGAAATACCATGCAACAACAACGAATTAACATTGATGATCTGCAGTCTTTTCTCCGCGGCAAATTATCGTCCTGATCCAGCATTTAAATATTTTTATTTTTGTGCGGAAATTAACCTGTTTTTAATATATCTGCGACTACAATAGCAATATATTAACTCTAGGAGGAAAACAATGAAAAGGTTAATAATGAAATCCGTATTAGTGGCTGCGATGGTCATTTGCACGGCGGGCACGTCTGATGCCTGGATATTCTCACGTGGTAATACAGCGACAAAAACCGCATTGGGCGGTCAGGAGCTATATTTCCAATCTATGGAAACAAATACAAAGGCAGCTCTCAAAGCCGCCAAGGATCTGAAATCGGCTTTCCTGGATTTTTCAGATGCAAGAACTCAATTAGGTTCTGCTGGAAAGGGCGAAATTGAAGCAATTATCAATTATCTGGACGCAGTGCAAGCTGCTGCGAAGGATATAAGACAGGCAGAAAGAGACGACGTTATGGTACCGAAAGTAGTGAAAACTTTTTCCGCACCATCAAAATGCTTCACAACAATAACCATGCTAATTGAACGCCACCTGAGCGCCGCATTACAGCCAAAAAATGCAACTCCGGCAAAAATAACAAAGTTTTATACTGCGTTTACAATATTTACGAACACCGTTTCGTCAATAAGTTTACCGCAGGCGCCCGCAGCAATTTCCAGCGCCTTGGCTGATTATGCTTACCAAATGGTAGCGTCTGTACGATCTCTAATTGAAGCTATTGCTGCATTTCAAAGTAAAATCGCTGCCACACCGCAACTACAACAAGCATTAGCCCAGCTTACACAACCGGCAAATAGTGGTGGATACGGAACTACTACCACCACCAACGGGTATGGATACGCCCCAATCACGGCCCAACCTTCGGTGGTGACGGCTGTGGCTAATCCATATGGTACAACCACCAGCAGCTATGGTGGTTATACGACAGTACCAGCTGTATCTACGCCTGCTGTGTCTCAGCCTGTTGTGTCAACAGGACGTAGCAGCAGACGATGATGGTAGGTTTAGAAAGAAATGAGCCTATTTAAGCCAGA
>JAITRK010000064.1 GCA_031288435.1 Holosporaceae bacterium | reverse complement strand
CACTCCAGCGTCCATTAGCGCAAGCGATGCGCCGCACACCGAAGCCATGGAGGAAGATCCATTGCAGGACAGCACCTCCGATACCACTCTTATTGAGTAGGGAAACACTTCTTTTGACGGCAGGACTCCATTTATGGCCCTCCAAGCCAGACGACCGTGGCCTATTTCTCTTCTGCCAGGCGCCAAGAGCCGTCCGATTTCTCCAACGGAAAACGGAGGGAAATTGTAATGCAGAAGAAACCGTTCCTTATATTCGCCAGCAAGTGCATCCACTATTTGTTCATCCTGTGATGTGCCGAGAGTAGTAATGGCCAGCGCCTGCGTTTCGCCGCGGGTAAACATCGCCGATCCGTGAACCATGGGCAACATCGGAACATCGATGGATATTTTCCTTATTTCGGTGGCAGCGCGATCATCAATGCGCTTTCCGGTTGAAAATAAAGAATCTCGAATATAGGATGAGCAGGTTCTGGAAAACGCTCCAAGAAGCGATTTTTCGTCCAAATTCTCACGATCAGAAAAACGGGCTACGACGCTCTCAAATACTTTGGATAAAGCAGCATTCCTATCGTGTTTTGTCTCTTTCCCATAGGCGGCTTTTATTTCCTCCAGGAAATTCTCCGCTATTTCTTTTTCATCGTCATTTACATTGTCCGAAGAGCCAGAATCGACTTCCCATGGATCCTTTGCTGCCTCTTCTGCCAGAGCTAATATCATGTCTATCACCGGCTGGAACGATTCGTGTCCGAATTTTAGAGCCTGCAGCATATCTTTTTCGGAAAGCTCCAGCGCTTCTGACTCAACCATGAGTACGCCGTCTCTTGTACCGGCAATCACCAGATCCAGATGCGAATCTGATCCAATAACAGGATTCAGCACAAACTCTCCATTTTCAAATCCAACCCTGGAAGCTGCAATTGGGCCCAGGAACGGAATGCCGGAAAAGGTGAGAGCCGCCGAAGCGCCTATAATGGATAGTATGTCCGGATCATTTTGGCTGTCAAAACTTAGTACGGTGCATATCACCTGGGTTTCGTTTTTAAAGTTCGGGTGAAACAGCGGCCGAATTGGGCGATCGATCAATCGCGACACAAGCGTCTCCCTCTCGGACGGACGGCCTTCCCTTTTCACGAATCCACCTGGAATTTTTCCAGCAGAATACGCTTTTTCGATGTAGTTTACGGTAAGCGGGAAAAAATCTTGTTCCGCGCTCGGCTTTTCGCTGGCCACAACCGTGCAGAGCACCGTGGTATCGGCATACCTAACCATAACGGCGCCACTCGCCTGATGCGCTACGCGTCCCGTCTCAAGGGAAAGCATTCTGCCGCCCCACATTATTTCTTTTCTAAAGACCATATAACTTTCCCCTAAACAAAATACCGACGATTAACGCCTTAATCCCAATGCTTTTATAAGATTTGAATACTTTTCAGCGTCAATTCTTTTAAGATAATCCAGCAACTTCCTTCGACGACTCACCATAGCCAGAAGACCGCGGCGAGAATGGAAATCTTTCACATGAATATTCATGTGATCTCCAAGCCTGTTTATTCTAGCCGTCAGCACTGCCACCTGCACCTCCGGAGAGCCAGTATCTCCACTGTGCGTTGCGAACTTGCTTATAATTTCTTGTTTGCTTTCCATCGACATCATTTCCTCCAATGTTAACCATTTATACCACAAAACCACAATCAAGGCCGGGATGCCGTCCAGCGGACTTTGATTGCAACAAGCACATTCGTCACAGTATCGTCTATTTTTTATAATTTTTCCAGTGGAATATTTGAAAAAAAACTATGGTTTATACGCAGAAGGCCTGTTCGCCATATTGTCAAGAAAATTCTCCGCTTCTGTCAAGATAGTATCCAGAATATCTGAGATGGTTCTTTCTTCGGTTACGGCGCCAACTATTTGTCCAGACATCACGGAGCCGCGTTCCACGTCTCCATCACGAACCGCGCGTCTGAGAGCGCCGGACCAGAAATGCTCCAACAGCAGGCGCCCTTCTTCCATGGATATTTCTCCAGCCTCAAATTTTCGAAAAACTTCCATCTGCTTTTTCAAAAATTCGTCGGTGGCTTGATTTTCTATGGTGCGTACGGCCGGAACTGCAAATTTTTTGTCGATTTGGATGGAAGATACTGCATTTCGAGCGCTGGCTTTCAGTAGAGTCCTTTTAAAGGCCTCGTGAGCCATCGATTCTTTGGCGCAGGCAAAAACTGTCCCCAGCTGGCAGCCAACGGCTCCCAATTGAAGCATTGTGCAGAATACTTCGCCGCGCAGGATTCCTCCGGCAACAAAAATCGGATATCCGATCATGTTCAGCATAATCTCCTGTATAAGCACCAGCGTAGATACAGGCCCAACGTGTCCGCCGGCTTCGTTTCCTTCCAGAATTAGTCCATCTATTCCGTGTTTGAATAATCTTTTAGCCACCGGTAGGGACGACGCAAACGAAAACACGCGGATACCATAGGAATAAATCTTTTTCAGCAGCTCTTTATCCGGAATTCCACCAGCTAGTATGACATGCGAAACTTTCACATCACCACAGACGTCTATCAAATCGTGCAATTTAGGATTCATGAGGATTACATTGACGCCAAAATTGCGGTCTGTTTTCGATTTTGTGAGGCCTATTTCTTCCTTCAGCTGATCGCCGTTCATTGCCCCAGAAGCCAGCACGCCAAACATTCCGGCATTGGACATGGCGGCGACAAGATTTGATTCGGAAATCCAGGCCATGGCTCCGCCAATTAGAGCATAATCGGCGCCAAGAATTTCACAGCCTCGCGCCATTAATTCCCCTATTTTTTCGTATTTTTTCATTGATCCAGTCCGAAATATTTGTGGAGCGCGGCGACTGTAATCACCATCTTATTGCCGGGAACCACTAGACTGGTTCTATGGGCGCTGCAAAAATGCCCAAACACCTCCATTCGTCGCCGACGAGAAAGTTCTGTTACCAAATCGATGGCTGCCTTTCCAGAATTATCTGTGAAAACAATGCTTATTTTTGACGAGTGTCTTTGGGTAACTTCCTGCTTTATACTCCGAATAAAAGTTTGCTGTTTCAACAAATTCATGGCTGCAGCAACATTTTTTTTATCGATGAATATGCTCGCCTTTCGCGGGTCCTGATTGTCAAAAACATCCCCATAGATGAAATTTTTCTCCAGTAGATCCAAAGACTGCATAAGTCCATCGTCTACCTTATAAAACATCTTTATTTGAGCCAAATGAGGAATAACGGCTAGTCCGCAGAACTGCTTACCTGACATTTTTTCGGAAAT
>JAITRK010000042.1 GCA_031288435.1 Holosporaceae bacterium | reverse complement strand
TTTAGACATCCGAAAGCCCTCCGCTCAGTCTATATTTTTCTATATTTTTGTTCGCCACCTGTTGCAGAGCCTCTATCGCGTCTGTTCGAGCATTTTTACCGAACAAATGGGCGAATCTTCTCTGAAGCCGCAGATATTCTTCCACTGGTCTCGGAACGCCGATCGGCGTGGAACCAACCAGAGCGCCATTTTCAGCTTCAAACAGCGGAAATAATCCACACTGAATCGCTAATCGAGCAATTTTTATGGTTTCTGACGGAGGATATCCCCAACCCAGAGGACACGGCACATGCACATGTAGATAGCGGGCTCCTCTTATTTGGATCGCTCTAAATACCTTTAGTTCAAGATCCATAATGTTTGCGATGCTGGCGGTGGCAACATATGGAATTCCATGGGCAATGGCTATATCAGGGACATTCTTGCCGGTGCAGCTATCGTTTCCAAGATATTTCGCGTTTGGAAGAGTGGTAGCTGTCCGAGCATGAATGGGAGTACTGCTGGATCTCTGGACTCCTGTGTTCATGTAGGCCTGATTGTCGTAGCACACATAGAGCACGTCGTCGTTGCGATCGAACATGCCAGAAAGACATCCCATGCCTATGTCTGAAGTAGACCCGTCTCCGCCCTGGGCAACAACTCTTACGTCGTTCATGCCTCTGATTTTGAAAGCCGACGCAACGCCGGCCGCCACTGCCGGAGCATTACCAAAAAGCGAATGGAGCCACGGAACCTGCCAGGCATTTTCCGGATAAACACAGGAAAATACCTCAAGACATCCTGTTGCATTAACGACGACCAATTTTCCACTGGCGCCTCTGTAGGCAGCGTCTATTACGCAGCGAGCTCCGGTGGCTTCGCCGCACCCCTGACAGGCCCTATGGCCGCTGGTAAGCGTATTTGGTCTATCGTACTCGGACTGCAACGCAGAACTCTCTCGGTCTAACCGGTTACCGATGGTGGTATTGGAATAGCTCATTGCTCTCCTTTCGTCATTTCCCAGTGAATTTTTCCCTGGCCATGGAATCGTCACAGCAGAGCTGTGGCTCCAGACCTAGGAACATTTCTCTGGGCCCATTATTCATTAAAATACAATCTATTAACATCGTTTTCGTTATCATTCGTCCGCCAAGACCAGCTATAACTGACCTAACGTTTAGATGCATACTACGCAGAGCCAATTCAACTTCTCCGACCAGTATTCCGCCTATTCCAGGAGCCAGCGCTTTCTCCACCACAATAATATTTTCTGCATCCTGAACAGCATTCGCCAGAGCATCTGCAGGAAAAGGCCTATAACTGATGATGGAAATTACTCCAAATTCGTCGCCCAGTTCGTCGACGACATCTTTGATTGTGCCGGCAACGGATCCCAACGTAATAATTATGTTCTTTGCTTTTTTTGCTCCGTATGTCCTGATAAGCCCTCCGGAATCGCGCTTAAATTTCTTTTGAAACTCTGTTCCGATACGATCTATCACGTGGTACGCTTTTTTCTGGGCTACGTGAGCGCCATATTTTAGCTCCATAAAATATTCAGGCGGAACCATTGTCCCGATGGCTATCGGGTTCTCAGGATCCAAACATATTCTTGGATTATAGATCGGCAGAAAATCGTCCACCTCTTCCTGGGACGGCAAATCCACTCTTTCATAGGCATGTGTCAAAATAAATCCGTCCACGCACACCATCACAGGAATGCTTGTTTCTTCCGCTATCTTAAAAGCCTGAATATGCAGATCGACGGCCTCCTGGTTTGTTTCGGCAAAAAGCATGATCCAGCCGGCGTCGCGCATGGCCATGGCGTCCGAATGATCGTTCCATATATTTATTGGGGCGCCGATGGCCCGATTACCGAGCGTTACCACCAGCGGCAGCTCCAATCCTGACGCGTTGTACACGCCTTCTATCATGTACAGTAGTCCCTGGCTGGACGTTGCGGTGTAGCTGCGAACTCCAGCAGCCTGCGATCCTATGGTTACGCTGATGGCTGCCATCTCGGATTCCACATTGAGAAAATCGCAATTTTGTAATTCTCCGGATCTCACCAGATTGCCTAGATCTTCCACTATGTGCGTTTGTGGAGTTATTGGATAGGCGCATACCACGCCAGGACGACATAGCCCAACTGCTCTCGCTACCGCCTGAGACCCTTCTAATTGCTGCAGCATTGAAACCTCTCTACCAATATAATTCTAGGCTATTCTGTCGTAGGCTACCATGGCAGCAGCCACATTTTTCTCAGCTATCGCTCCGGAAAATTTCGTTTTTATCGCCTCTATTACCGAATCTATCTTTATTTTTTTCGTAAAAGCAGCAAAGCTTCCCAAAAGAATTGCATTCGGCAGCGGTTTCCCGAGATATTCCATGGCGATTTCAGTTGCGCCGATGCACTTTATAGTTATATTGACTTTTCCAGAATCAATGGAGATTTCTGAAGAAGAATTTATGAGCGCGCTGCCGCCGTCGATAACTCCGCTAAAGGCATTTGATGGCTCTATGACTGTTTTATCTTGAATTATCAAAGCGTCTGGCTCAAGGACAGGCTCACGAAGGCGTATTTCCCTGGAAGAAATCCGGCAAAACGCAGTAACCGGCGCGCCCATTCTTTCGGAGCCAAAGCTGGGAAAAGCCTGCGCATGTTTTCCCTCCAGAAACGCGGCTATGGACAACATTTCCGCAGCCGTAACAACGCCCTGCCCTCCCCTACCGTGAATTCTTACCTGAAACATAAACCACCAATGACATCACAACAAACAAAGAACAAAACCGGATAACCAGCGCTACGCATATTTTTCAAAAAACGTTCGCGCAGTATGCAGCATATCTTCGGTTATAACATGACCTGCGTCTTTGTCCAATCCAAAATGTACAGGCGTTCCATTCGACCGGATGATATCGATGGACTGTTCAACCAGAGAAAATGGCACGATGTTGTCGTGCTTACCGTGCAGCATTGCTACTTTTGTGTTCCTAGAATTCGGCACTGTCGGATATTCTCCCAGTACGACTGAACCGGCAAACGATATTATCATGTCGACTCCCAATTTCAGACCGAGGGTCAGAGATACCATCGCACCCTGAGAAAAGCCGCAAAAAATTACATCAGCGTACTTCATTTTCTTTCTTGCCAGAATGCCATCGATATATGACTGGATGATTTTTTCGTTTTTTTTGTAGGATTCAGGATGTGGCTCACGAAAAGAAAACCACTGGCGACCGTCGTTATCTTCGCATTTTTTCACTCCGTTGGGGACATATATTTCGATATCAGGCCGATTTTTTGCAATTTCCACTCCCAGCGGCGCGACATTTTCATTATCTGCTCCATAACCATGAAAAACAAACATGATTTTCTGCACTGGCTCATCTGCTTCTATGATAATCGTTTCAAGATCTCTAATTTTTTCCATAAGTATCACCAGAATCTACATAATCGACTAAGTATAGTTCATAAAAATCCGCCAGGCCATAGGACATACCTGCGCTAATCAACTCAGGCGGATTTTGTTTCTAGATATTCGCGGCGCGAGGCTAATGCGTTCTGCGGCTCAATACCGATGGTTTCCTTTACGAAAAGCGACAGCGCATATGCAACCACGAGGCAAACAGGGAGCGTCAGGATGGCCCATTGGTAGCAGGAAATTTCATAGATCCGCGTACCTTGCTCTGCTAATTCTCCGGTCCAAAAAACATCCAATAGAACTCCAAGTATCGGCTGAAATACCGATCCAATCAGCATGAGTATACCATTGGAAAATGCTATGGCAGTGCCGGCATTCTGCGGAGACTCGTTATTTTTGGCGCAGGCAAAAACCAGAATCTCTCCGCTGGTCAAAACTCCAATGAGGAATAAAATAACGAAGGATAACAAAACATTATTCACGTATATCAGCGGAATAAACAATAGCGCCACGCCAATAATGGAAAATCTCATGGTTCTCACATATCCGTTTAGTTTTTTCGCCACCATAGCCACAGGCACGCTGCCAAAGG
>JAITRK010000113.1 GCA_031288435.1 Holosporaceae bacterium | reverse complement strand
GCGCGTTTCAATTAAATTTATCAATGAACAAGCCTCTCCAGGAATTAAAATGGGCGGTGTTCTAAACATATTGGTGCACGAACTGGACATTGTCTGCGATCCAGAGGCTATTCCGGAGTCCATATCTGTCGATCTTACCGGTTTCGAATTTCACCATACGGTGCGTGCCAATGATATTGTGCTGACAGATGGCGCTACGCTTCCTGCGGGCGGAAAAAATTTCACGGTTGCCACCATAATAGCGCCAACGGTTCTCAAGAAAGAGGAAGAAACCACAGCGACCGCTGCTACGGAAACAGCGCCGGCTGCGGCGAAATGATGTTTCCGTTGCCAAAACGGAGCTGACCGTGGTAGATGACCGGAGTAACGATTGTTCCTTTTGTGCATTGGTTGGGCTCGGCAATCCAGGAGAAACGTACAGAAATAACCGACACAATATCGGATTTAGGGTAATCGACGCCATTGCTGAGGAATATGCGCCATCTGCTTCGTTTCGTAATATGGCGTTGCTGGCGGAGATTCTACCATTTAACTTTGGCAGATATAGGCTGCTGCTGGTGAAACCGAAAACTTTCATGAACCTATCCGGAAGGGCTGTAAAATTTTTAGCAGATTTCTATAAGCTTTCCGGAGATAACATCTTTATGTTCCATGACGATATAGATCTTCCATTTTCCCAGGTAAAAATTAAAAAAGGCGGAGGCCACGGAGGCCACAACGGGCTCAGAAGCATCGACGACATTTTTGGGCAGAATTATTGGAGAATACGCATCGGCATCGGCCGTCCGGAACACAAAACGATGGTATCTGACTACGTGTTGGGGGATTTCGATCAAGAGCAGGAGAAGGTTATAAACGATCTACTTTGTCGCTTGTCGAAAAACATACAAACGATGCTGCAGGAGCCGCAAAAACTGCCGCAGCTCCTTTAGCATTTTGTTCTAGCGCAATTTATTGTGAAAAAATTGCATAAAAAAGCTGCGGATCAGCATCACAACCGATCCACATGTAATTTATTCCCCTTCAGAATCTGAAGATTCCTCTCCTTTACTTCTTGGGCTGTCTTTTTTCTTTTTACCTTTGCTCTTCTTTTTGTTTTTGCTCTTTTTGCCCTTCTTTTTCTTTTTACCTTTTTTATCGCCTTTCTTTTTCTGTTTGCTCTCCGAATCTCTGTCACCTTGGATGGATTCGTCTGAGCCGTCGCCGCTACTAATAGTATCAACTGGATCGTCGCTGCCATCGCCAACATCGCAATGGCCTAGATCGGAAAATGCCAATAAACTTACTGCCGAAAGCGCTATAATAATCTTTTTCATTTTAACCTTCTCCTGAAAAACCGCTAGGAGTATAGCACGCAAATAGTAAAGCAAAAATTAATATTTCAAATAAATTGCTTCCGCAAATTAAAACATATCCATATCGAAGTCTATGGTCTTTCCATCTTTCCCCATCAGCATTTCATGGTTAATTTTTATTTCGTATCTCTGTTTTGATAAAAACCCCACCAGTTGCTGGTACATATCATCGACAATCTCACGAATAAGTTCGGCATGGGAAGATTGCCTGTTCTTTTCGTCCACATTGTCTGGATAAATTACGTCTCTCACTTTATACACAACGATAACTCCGTCTATTTCTCTGTAGGCAGCGTCATTTTTAGACATTTCAAAGGAGTTGGAGTATAGCTGAGATACTATATTGGAGAATCTTGAGTCTTTCACATTATCGATTTTTCCATTTCGGTCGAATTGCTGCGTTATTACGGATACACAGCCATTTTTAGATGCTACGGCAGCTAGTTGTTCTCCAGATTTTACCTGTTCCACAAACGTTTTGGCCATTTCTTCGGCCATCTGGTATCGTTTATTTTTAATCCATTGGGTTTTCACATTTTCGGAAATCTTTGAAAAGTCTTCCACGTGTTTAGGAATAATTCTGTCCACGTGCACCATCCAGACGATTCGCTCGCCTTTGCTATTCACTCCTTCTGCAAAGGAACTGTTGCTGCCATCTTCAGTTGAGAAGGCCACGTTGAGAGCGTCTTTCCAGGAATTTTCATTTAGCTGTATTTTGAATTTTTCATTTTTGTCGCTAAGACTGGCATTTTCTATGGAAGCAATATTCATGCCAAATTTTTTAACCACCTCTTCAACTCCGGCGCCACTCATAATCATGTCCTCGGCGTCTCGAATGAATGCCTCTTCTTCCTTCCGCAGAGCTTCTTGTTTTAGTTCGGCTTCTATTTCTTTCTCGGAATCAGCGTAGCTGCGAGATTCCTTGTCGCAATTGGTCTCATAGTAATGTTTCTTATCATCTTCGGAGATGGTTATATTTTTCTCCAGTGCTGACAATGGCATTCCCAATATTCTGAACGATCTTTTCTCGTCGGCGGTGAATAATCCTGGATTTTTTTCATAAAATTCATGCAGAGCAGCGCTATCCGGCGCTTCTTTTGCTTTTGGATCGAAGGAACTTGGATTTAGTTCCACCAACACAAGAGTTCTCTTTTCCAGCTTTGCCTTGGCATAGCTATCCAACTCGTTTCTGGCCGACATGTAATAAAACGGCATTTTCAGGAGCGAGTTTTTTATATCCTTCCGAGAAAATTCTATAAACATCTGCTCGGAAATTCCAATTCTCTGAATAAAATTCCGCAACATTTCGGAGCTAAAACGTCCATTTTTATCCCTGAACAGGCTCATACTACCGATATATTTTTTTACGGTTTCGTCCGAGACTATAAACCCCAAATTTGCCGCCTCTAGATCAACGATTGTTTCCCAAATGAGTTGATGCAGAACGCGCGCTGTTTCCGCTTTTTCGTCCATGTTTCTCTGGTAACCGCGCAGCATGCTAAATTTTTTAGCTTTCTCGAGCTCGAACATGGGCGCAGATATTTTCACGCCGCCTATTTTTACCACATAATCTTTCCCGACGTATTTTCTGATGATATCCGAGATACCGAAGCAAAATACAAAGGTCAAGGCTAAAATAGCCAGGAAGATTTTAACACCCAACGAGTTAGAATATTTGCGAATGAACTCCAACATGATTTGTCCTTACAATAATACTAGTATATAGTATTAGCAGTCGTTTTTTTGAGCAACCCCTGAATTAGTGGATTTTTATGAAAACAATAATAGCTAACTGGAAAATGAATGGCAGCCCTTCGCTGGCTGATCGATTCGTGACTGAATTAAACAACGTCGACACTGAAAACAAAATAGTTCTATGCCCTCCGGCGGCGCTGCTGGGGAATTTCCGAGATTTTAGGTACTCCATTGGAGCGCAAAACTGCTTTTACAAGGAAGACGGCGCATTTACCGGAGAAATCAGCCCGCGGCTACTGAAAGAACTTTGCTGCGAATACGTAATCGTCGGACACTCGGAACGAAGAACTTTATTCAATGAATCCGACGAAATTGTTTACTCGAAATGGAATGCGGCCATTGCTCAATCCCTTAGACCAATAGTTTGCATTGGAGAAAAGCTGGAAGAACGCAGCTATTGGGAAAAAATTCTTGAAGATCAGCTGATAAGATATGCCCGTAGTGGCGCCATCGCGCTCGGTCGTACCATATTTGCCTACGAACCCGTATGGAGCATAGGAACCGGCCTTGCGCCATCTCTGGAAGACCTGGAGAAAATCTTCGATTTTATAGGGAATATTCTGCCGACAGGAGAAACTGACTGCGCCCTGGTCTACGGAGGATCTGTAAAAGCCAAAAACGCCGGAGACATAGTCCATTGCAAAAATGTGGACGGCCTACTGGTTGGTGGCGCTAGCCTGGATATCGACGAATTC
>JAITRK010000110.1 GCA_031288435.1 Holosporaceae bacterium | reverse complement strand
ATGGATTTAATAGAAAAAAAAATATGTGGACTGATAAATGTGGCCTCGAGGGAAGTTTTTTCAAAGGCGGAGTTTATCAAAACATTAGCGGACGTTTTCGGATTTAGTGTAAAAAATACTACTATTAGTTCCGTAAAAAAGTTATTACCTAACAGAGCAGATAGTCTTGGACTAGACGTATCTAGAGCGGAAACAATATTGGGATACACTCTACCAACGCTAGATGATGTAATTTTTAGCCTCTATGAGGAGTATCGTGCTTTACAAGAATAGCATTCGCATTGGAAAGAATACTATTTCTCCCAATGATCCAGTATATTTCATCGCCGATGTAGCTTCCAATCACGATGGTGAATTAGGAAGAGCTAGGGAATTAATTTATAAAGCGAAAGAAGCTGGGGCTGACTGTGTAAAGTTTCAACATTTTATCGCAGAAAAAATAGTTAGTGATTTTGGTTTTACACATTTGAAAACTGGAATGTCACATCAAGATTCATGGAAAAAGTCGGTTTTTGACACCTATAAACAGTGTGAATACGTAAGGGATTGGAACGAGGAACTTACGGCAGTAGCCAAAGAAGTAGATATCGAATTTCTGACTACTCCTTACGATATCGACGCAATTAATGGGATAAATCAGTATGTTAATGCTTATAAAATAGGTTCTGGCGATATTACATGGACTGAGTTTCTATTATACGTCGCAAAAATGAAGAAGCCTGTTATTCTGTCAACAGGAGCTTCCGATATCGATGATGTAACCAGGGCCGTTGACGCAATAAAACAAATAAATCAAAAAATAATACTATTACAATGCAATACTAATTACACCGCTAGCTCTGAGAATCTTAAGTACGTAAATCTAAATGTATTGAATACATTTCGTAGTAAATTTCCTGGAATGATTTTGGGGCTTTCCGATCACACACTTGGATATATCGCAGTTTTAGGCGCAATCGCTCTTGGTGCAAAGGTCATAGAAAAGCATTTTACCGATGACTGTTCCAGGAATGGTCCGGATCACAAATTTGCGATGAATCCTTGCGCTTGGAAAGAGATGGTGAAACGATCACGAGAGTTGGAAGCAGCCCTTGGGGACGGCATTAAAAGAGTCGAAGACAATGAAAGAGACACAGTAATCATACAAAGAAGATGTGTGAGGTTTAGGCGAGATCTTGAAGTTGGCGCTGTCATCTCTGAAAGTGATATTGAGATACTGAGACCTGCTCCCGAAAATTCCTATCCCCCGTATGCTTTGAAGAACGTGTTAAATCGATGTCTTAAAGTTAAAAAATCGTGTGGGGATGCTTTGTTTTTTGGTGACATAAGCGAACAAGAATCTGGAGCACGGGACCTCGCTGGAATTGAAGATATGATGGAGTAACAATGTATAAAACAGAGCAGGAAAATTTTTGGGTCGGAGATTTTGGTAACGATTATATAAAAAGGAACAATTGCCCAGAGCAATTGGCCAGTAATATTGGTATATTTGCCGACATTTTCAAGCATTGTAGCGGAATTCAATCGGTGATCGAATTCGGCGCCAACGTCGGCATGAACATAAAAGCCATCAGACAATTGTTGCCTTTTGCAGAAATAAGTGCAATAGAGATCAATAAAAAAGCCTGCGATGAACTGGCAAAAATTGACTTGAGGGGGGGGGGAAGATTTTCGAGAATTCCATTCTCAATGTCAATTTAGATTGCAAATATGATTTTGCTTTTACAAAAGGAGTACTCATACATATTAATTCTGACGAATTACAAAGTGTTTACAGTAAATTGTATGAATGTGTACAAATAAATGGTTACATTATGGTTGCAGAATATTATAATCCAACGCCGGTTGTTGTTGAATATAGAGGACACAAAGATAAATTATTCAAGCGTGATTTTGCCGGCGAGCTGATGGATAAATATCCAAATTTAGAATTGATTGATTTCGGGTTTACCTATCATAGAAAAGGATGGAATGACGATATCAATTGGTTTTTGATGAAGAAAACGAAAAAAATCTCATGACGTCCACAATAGCTATAATCCCGGCACGGGGGGGGTCGAAGCGAATACCCCGCAAAAACATAAAAGATTTTCTTGGAAAACCGATTATCGCCTATTCGATTGATGCTGCGCTGAACAGCGGCGTTTTTGGCGAGGTGATGGTATCCACTGATGATCAATGGATCGCTGATATTGCAATGAAATACGGAGCATCTATCCCGTTTTTCCGCAGCCCGGAGATGTCGACAGATATGGCCATGACGGCTCCTGTTCTGACTGAAGTTTTGAATGAGTATAAAAAACGAGGCCGTAGTTTTGATCATTGCTGCTGCATCTATCCGTGCGCTCCTTTTGTAACTCCGAAAAAATTGTCGGAAGGAATGGAACTGCTTATGTCAAGCGGAGCTGATAGTGTGCTGCCTGTTGTGAAGTTTTCGTATCCACCTCTACGCGGACTTGTCATTCGTAACGGAAAAATGCAAATGTTATTTCCGGAAAATTATAATGTAAGGTCTCAGGATCTAGAACCAATGTATCACGACGCCGGGCAGTTTTATTGTATAAAAACAGATAGTCTAATTAAAGAGTGTAAACTGTATTGTGAAAACACATTACCTCTTGAGTTGTCTGATCTTGAAGTTCAAGACATTGACACAATCGACGATTGGAAAATTGCCGAGCTAAAATATAAAATACTGAACTATGGTTTATAATGCGTTAATCATTGGCGCTGGACAGATTGCTTCAGGATTTGATTTTCCTGATTTAGATGAAATCTTAACTCACGCGCATGCATACATAAAACACAGCGGATTTAATCTTGTTGGATTCTATGACATTGCTATTGAAAAAGCAAAGCTCGCAGCTCAAAAATGGAATTGCGATTACTTTAAAAATATTTCTGATGTAAAGAGTGAAATAGATGTAGTAAGCATATGTAGTCCAGATAATTGTCATGTGGCGTCTATAAAGCAATGTGTTGAATTACGTCCAAAATTAATATTTTTAGAAAAGCCTGTCGCAAACAATGTCTCTGAAGTTGAGTATTTAATGGAAATTGCTAAAAATATTCCAATTGCAGTCAATTATTCAAGAAGATATGTAGAAGAGTTTCAAGAGCTTTCGCAAAAAATATTTTCCGAAGAATTTGGAAAATTCATCACTGGAGTTGGATACTACGGGAAAGGATTCAGGCACAATGGGTCTCATATGATTGATATACTTCGAGTTTTAATTGGTGAGATTGAATCTGTGAAAAAAACATCTGAAACTTTCGACTTTTACAAAGAGGATCCGTCCGCAAATGCTGTGGTGCATTTTCAAAACAGTTCTGAATTTATAATGTGCGCAGTCGACTGTAATAATTTTACTATATTTGAAATAGATTTAATTTTCCAAAAGGCGAGAATTAGAATTCTCGATTCAGGTTTTAAAATAGAGATCTATAAGGTTGGAAATAATGAGCATTTTAATGGATACAAAAAATTGAAAAAAACAGAAGATATATCTACAAAATTAAATAAAGCGATGTAAAGCGCCGTAAACAACGTATACGCCTTTCTTGAAGGAAAAGAAGAGCTATTGTGTAATATCTTAGACGGATACGAGGCCATAAAATATGGCTAAAATAATGTTTTTCGCCCATGATCCCGGCGGTTGCAATGCCATTCTTCCGTTGATGGACGCCTTTCGTTTGCGGAATCATCGACTGCTGATCTACGCCACCGGTCCGGCCGCAGCAAAAATTCCCGGAGCCAAAAATTTATCATTTGATTATGCTGAAAACATATTAGCTGCTGAAAAACCAGATTTCATCATTACCGGCACCAGCGCCAACGATTTTACCGAAAAGCTTTTATGGAAAATGGCGAGGAATTATGCTATTCCCACCATGGCGCTGCTGGATCATTGGTGCAACTATGGCGTCAGATTTTCCAAATATGGCCTGAAGGATATTTCCAAATACAATTTCGACAAAACCTTCGGTTTCTTGCCATCTTTCATTTGTGTCATGGATGATTTTGCGAAAGGTGAAATGCAGAACGAAGGCATTCCGCCGGATATTATATATTCGCTGGGAAATCCACACTTTGTCTCCATAAAACATAGGGCAAAAAATGTGGATGTCGAAAAGATTCGCTCGAAATTTTCTCCAAATAAACAAATAGTTACATTTGCTTCGGAACCATATGAAGAGGATTATGGAGTGGCGCCGGAAAGGAAAGTTTTGCACGACGTTGCAGAGATATTGGCCACTGAGGATGACGTAATTCTGGTGGTAAAATTGCATCCCAAGGAACCAAAAAATAAATATAGAAGAATTGACGGAGTCTTTTTCGACAATGA
>JAITRK010000101.1 GCA_031288435.1 Holosporaceae bacterium | reverse complement strand
GAGAGTTACGCCGGCGCTGCATGCGCCGCTTATGTCGGTTACCAACGCCATCTCCAGTGTAATTGTGATAGGAGCTATAGTTGCAACAACTTCCAAGAGTTTTCACTGTTGTCCACGTTTTTTCGGATTTATGGCCATTATATTGCTATCCATTAATATTTTTGGTGGCTTTACGGTTACCCATCGAATGATCGAAATGTTTCGTAAAAAGTAGGTGATGCTATGATAGCGGATGTAATTTATCTTGTTGCGGCGCTTTGTTTTATTTTTGCACTCAGTGGATTATCATCTCCTGCCGGAGCATATCGCGGAAATTGCTGCGGAATTGTGGGCATCGTGCTTGCCGTTATTGGATCATATATTTCCATCGGCAACGCGTCAGATATTCTTGTCTCGTTGGTAGCTATCCTAATAGGCGGCGGGATAGGCGTAGTCCTGGCCAAAAAAGTATCGATGGCGTCGCTACCGCAGATGGTAGCCGGTTTCCATAGTCTGGTGGGATTGTCGGCTGTATTAATCGCTTTCTCGGTCTACCTTGCCCCAGAATTATTTGGAATATTCGGAATTAGCGGTATTGATAGATGCAGCTTATTGGAAATTGCCCTTGGTGCATCCATAGGCGCCATTACCTTTAGCGGGTCTATGGTGGCGTTTCTAAAATTAGAAGGCCTGTATGGAAAGACAAATATTCCGATCTACGGGAATGCTATCCTAGGAGCTGTCGTTCTTGGATTTGGCGCATATTTCGTAGCCTCCGGCAGCGCCATTGCATTTATTTTCCTGGCGCTTGGTTCGTTTATACTCGGCGGTACGTTAATAGCGCCAGTTGGCGGAGCAGACATGCCGGTGGTGGTATCGATGCTGAATTCATATTCCGGCTGGGCGGCTTCCGGCATTGGGTTCACCATGCAGAACGACCTGTTGATTATAACTGGAGCGCTGGTAGGCGCAAGTGGAGCCATACTCAGCTATATAATGTGCAAAGGCATGAATCGATCGCTGTTCAAAGTAATATTCGCCTACGATCAATCCAGCGGCGGCTGTTGCAGCGAAGGAAATTGCTCGGCAGCAGCTTCGCAGAAAGCAAAAGATTATCATGGTGGATCCGCCGAGGACGTCGCCTTCATATTGAAGAATTCACGTTCGGTAATAATCGTTCCAGGATATGGTATGGCTACATCCCACGCCCAGCACGCCATCAAAGAAATGAGCGATATCCTTCGAAAAAACGGCATATCTGTAAAATACGCAATCCATCCGGTAGCTGGACGTATGCCAGGGCACATGAACGTATTGCTAGCTGAAGCCGACGTCTCGCATGAAGATGTTTTCGAGTTGGATGAAATAAATAGAGATTTTGCTTCCTGCGACGTTGTTTACGCAGTCGGAGCCAATGATATTACAAATCCGGCAGCCAAGAATGATCCATCCAGTTCTATCTACGGCATGCCCATTCTTGACGTTGCCAGAGCGAAGGTTGTCATATTCCTAAAGCGCTCCATGGGCGTTGGTTATGCTGGAATAGACAACGAACTGTTCTACGCTCAGAACACAATTATGCTACTTGGAGACGCAAAAAAAACTACAGAAGACGTAGTGCGTGCGCTATCCTGATAATGATTTAAGATTATTTTAACCATCCATGATGCCAATAATATTTACAAAAAGTGCTAAATTGCGAGTAATGATCTGGTACAAATTGAATTTCTGTGAATGGGGCGACCGACATGTTTGAATCTTTTTCCGATAGAATTTCTGGAATTTTCGATAGGTTAAAGCGTAGCGGCGCGCTGAAGGAGTCCGATGTAGATGCGGCGCTACGAGAAATTAGAATCGCGCTGCTGGAAGCCGACGTATCACTGGAGGTTGCCAAGAAATTTATCGCAGACGTTAGAGAGCGGGCAGTGGGACAGAATATTATACGATCCGTCTCGCCTGGACAAATGGTGACAAAAATAGTCTACGATCATCTGATAGAACTACTGGGGACCTCCGGAGAAACATCCATTGCCGCAAAGCCTCATAAAATTATGCTGGCCGGACTGCAGGGAGCCGGCAAAACTACCACCGCTGGTAAATTGGCAAAATTCCTTACAAAAAAAGGTAAAAAAATAGTTCTGGCCTCAACTGATATTCATAGACCAGCTGCCATCGAGCAGCTTAGAACGCTGTCGCGGCAAATACCAGGCGCAATATTCGCCAATGCGGATGATGGCGAATCGTTGCCATCTCCCTACGAAATCGCGCATCGAGCTCTTGAGGTTACCGAAAGTACAAACGCAGACATTCTGATTCTCGATACAGCCGGCAGACTACATATAGATGACATTCGCATGGACGAGCTAGCACAAACGCAGCAGATAATATGTCCACAGGAAACATTGTTGGTAGTGGACATAATGACCGGCCAGGACGCCATCAACATAGCTAAAAAGTTCTCTGAATCCATAGACATTAGCGGCATTGTTCTCACCAGAGTGGATGGAGACGCCCGCGGCGGAGTAGCGTTGTCCATGCGGGCCGTTACCGGGTGTCCATTAAAATTTTTAGGAACCGGAGAACTACTGGAGAACCTGGAACCTTTCGATCCAGAGCGCATCGCCGGCCGACTTCTCGGAATGGGAGATGTTGTGGCGCTGGTGGAGAGAGCCCAGGAAAATTTTTCCGAACATGAAGCGGAAGAAGCAGCCCGAAAAATGCAGCAGGGAATATTTACCCTCGACGATATGGCTGACCAAATGGGAAAGATGCAGAAAATGGGCGGCCTAAAATCCCTGCTAAAAATGCTACCGCAAAGCCGAGAAATTAACGAGGCCATGGAGACTTTCGGCATTTCCGATAAAACTATCCTACGAAACATAGCAATTATAAGGTCTATGACGAAAAAGGAGAGAAAAAATTATAAGCTATTAAATGGATCTCGTCGCCGAAGAATAGCAATCGGTTCCGGTACTACTGTACAAGAGGTCAATAAATTGATAAAACAATATGAAAGCACGCTTGGTTTATACAAAAAAGTAAAAAAAACTGGCGGATTAGAGAAGTTTATGTCAATGATTAGGTAACG
>JAITRK010000054.1 GCA_031288435.1 Holosporaceae bacterium | reverse complement strand
TTTCTCTAGGAATGGTTGGGTTTGGTTATTTTTCTTTTGACAAACTCAAGGGCAATAATGATCTAATAGAAGTAAGGGGGCTATCTGAGAGAGTCATAAAATCGGACATCGCAGATGCTTCCATAGTTATAGTGAATCACAATGATAATCTTGAAAAATTGTACGAGAAACGCCTTGCTGATAAGGTGCGCGTTCTTGGATTCCTGAAAGAAAGCGGGTTTTCGGAAGTCGAAGTAATTGGCTTCACGATGGATACTCGTGAACGCGAGGAAGAAGACAGTGTAACCGCCGATGGCGTGACTACTAAAACGAAAAAGAGGTATTTCTCCAGTGAAGACGTTGTGAATGTTCGCACCAAGAATCTTGAAAAAGTAGAGCGCATAAAATCCGATCTTCTAAAATTGCTGTCTGAAGGTATATTTGTGAAGTGCGATTACAGCTATAAATTAACCAGTTTCCAGAATATAAAGCTGGAGATGATGAAAGAAGCCTCCGAGAATGCCAAGAAAAGCGCAGAGGCCTTCGTTGCTCCACTCGGAAAGAAAATAGGCGATGTTGTATATATGCGTCAGGGAGAGATCGCCATAAATGGCGAAGATGAGCGTGAAGGTATAGATAGTTGGTACTCCAAGGAGAGCACTAGCAAAAATAAAAAATTGCGGCTTGTGGTTAAAGCTGGATTTTCAAGATCTTACGACTGTAGTCCATGCTGTATCTGTCGCTAAAAGAAGTATTTTGGTATTTGATTTTTTGTGGAACGATATATTATACAGCGGTACTTTTGCAGCTGGTCTTGTTTGCGTGAAGGGGTGTAGCTCAACTAGGTTAGAGTGGCGGTCTCCAAAACCGCAGGTTGTGGGTTCGATTCCCTCCGCCCCTGCCATTGGATGTTTATATATGTTTTTAGAAGCGAGTGTGTCGTGATTAGTCCTGCAGAATTTGTTAGCCAGATCCGAAGAGAGTTCCGTAAGGTTACCTGGCCTACCCAAACGGAAACCGTTGGTATGACCGTGGCTGTAATATTAATGGTTCTGAGCGCCATGATCTATTTTTTTGCCGCAGATAGCGTTATTTACTTCTGCTTGCGTAAAATTCTAGGCGTTTAGGAGTTTATAATTTGAAGTGGTATATCGTTAACGTATATTCCGGTTTCGAACGCAAAAGCGTAGAGGCCATACAGGATCAGGCCAAAAGGAATAATTTGTCCAACATGTTTGGCGAGTTATTGATTCCTTCCGAAGAGATAACTGAAATCCGTAAGGGAGAGAAAGTAAAAAAAGAAAGGAAATTTTTTCCTGGGTATATTTTGGTGCAAATGAATCTGACAGATGAAACCTGGCATTTGGTTAGATCCATACCGCGCGTATCAGGATTTTTGGGTTCTAGAGGGAAACCAAAATCAATTTCGGACGAAGAAGTCAACAAAATAATGAAAAAGGTAGAAGATAGCGCTATCTCGTCTCGCAACGCTGTAAGCTATCAAATTGGAGATACAGTCATGGTTTGCGACGGTCCATTTGCTTCTATGCAGGGAGTAATCGAAGACGTAGATCAGGAAAAAGAGCGAGTCAAAGTTTCAGTTTCTATCTTTAGAAGGACTACAAATCTAGATCTTGGTTTTTTTCAAATCGAAAAAGTTTCGTGATTTTGGTTTTGTGGGTTGAAGCTTTTTTGCGCAAATGATATAAGTTCACCTAAGTTGGGGGGTATGCATGAGGACGTTTTCTCTTAAGGCCGGGCAAATAAAGAAGGATTGGATTCTAATAGACGCTGCTGATCTCGTATTGGGTAGATTATCGGCGCTTGTGGCCAGCTATTTGCGCGGGAAACACAAACCGGAGTTCACTCCGCATATGGATTGCGGTGATTTCGTGGTAGTGATTAATGCAAAAAAAATTAAAGTAACCGGAAATAAAATGGAGGACCATGTTTTCTATTGGCACACCGGTTATCCGGGCGGTATAAAACAGAGAACTATGAAGGAACGTCTTGGCAGCGAATTTCCGGAGAGAGTCATAAGCAAGGCGGTGGAGCGTATGCTGCCAAAGGGCCCACTGGGACGTAAGATGCTAAAAAATCTCAAAATATATGCCGACGAGACGCATCCACACGCAGCGCAGCAGCCGCGAGTATTGGACGTGGCCTCGATAAATCCTAAAAATGTGAAAAGGAGCTAGAAAATGCAGCCGATTACCCTTGATAACCTAAAAGAAGCTGTGGGAAAAAGCACTGTGAAAAATAGTGACGAAGTTTCCGCTGTTACAACTAAAATTGATACTGCTGGTCGCACCTATGGTACTGGCCGTCGCAAGGAATCTGTGGCAAGGGTTTGGATTAAACCAGGTAATGGTTCTATAATTGTAAATGGTCGACGTGTATTTGAGTATTTTTCTCGTTCCGTTCTGCAAACTTTGGCTCTTCAGCCGTTTCAAGCGACTAACCGTATTGGCTGTTACGACGTGTTCTCCACTGTCAAAGGCGGCGGATTGTCAGGACAAGCCGGCGCCCTGCGTCACGGGATTAGTCGGGCTCTGGTGAACTACGAACCGGATCTTAGACCGTTGCTGAAGGC
This sequence comes from Holosporaceae bacterium, assembly GCA_031288435.1. The sequence goes on along the minus strand of JAITRK010000054.1, from coordinate 1,115 downwards.
GAGTGGTCTGCTTACCCGAGATAGCCGTGTTGTGGAAAGGAAAAAATACGGATTAATGAAGGCAAGGCGTAGCTTCCAGTTCTCCAAGCGATGAATTGTTCTCTGTGGTTTGAGTGCGTTTCGTGAGTAGTGTTCCGTATGATAAGTGTCGAGTTACCGACCCAATCTTCAGTGATGACTGTTATGGTAAGAGCAGTCATAAAAGCATCCAAAGGATTGCTGCGGGATTTTTCTGAGCTGGAAAACCTGCAGGTATCCGTAAAAAGCAACAAATTTTTTGTAACCAGCGCGGACCTCAAGGCAGATAAAATTCTTCGAGAAGAACTAATGCGCGCCAGGCCGACCTACTCGCTGCTGTCCGAAGAATCGCCGGAAATAATTGGCGAAGATACTTCGGCCCGCTGGATAATAGATCCGCTGGATGGAACCGTAAATTATATGCACGGCTTCCCGCATTGGGCTCCGCCCGTGGCGCTGGAAAATGCCACCGAGGTGGTGGCTGCAGTTACCTATGAACCTGTAAAGAATGAAAGGTTTTGGGCTGAAAAAGGAATCGGCGCCTATGTAAATAACAAGAAAATTCGGGTGTCTGGAAAACGAAACATGTCGGAAGTGTTGACGTCGGTGGGATCATTTGGTTCACCAGAACCAAACTGGCTACCTCATATGCATTATAAAAGTTCCCGCAGAACCGGTTCCATGACCCTGGACATGGCCTATGTCGCTGCTGGTAGAATGGACCTGTTGTTTTCATCGCCGGCTCCTAACGTATGGGACGTGGCTGCCGGTGTACTGTTGATAAAAGAAGCCAACGGAATCGTTGCAAATCGGAATGGCGCTACCATCAATAATTACGACGAAATATCCATTGCTGGCAATATTGACCTGGTGCATGCGGCATCAAAAATGAATTTATTTTAGTGGTATTCATGGGCGTCCGAATAGTAGCTGGAAAATACAGTGGAATTTATCTTGATGTTCCGGAGTCTATCCGCCCGACGCTTTCCAGGCATCGTGAATCGCTGTTTAACATGCTGGAAGCCATGGAAGAGAACTTTTTTTCCGGAAAAATCGTTCTTGACTGCTTTGCTGGATCAGGGGCGCTTGGACTCGAA
>JAITRK010000013.1 GCA_031288435.1 Holosporaceae bacterium | reverse complement strand
GCGTCCATAAAGAAGGATACCAAATCTGCGTTGTAATGGGTGGAGGAAATATTTTTCGAGGCGTTTCTGCCGCTACCTATGGTATGCATAGAGCAGTTGCAGATAATATAGGCATGTTGGCGACGGTTATGAATTCGGTAGCGTTTCAAAATTCTCTGGAAAAATTGGAGATTCAGACGCGGGTTATGTCTGCTATCTCAATGCCAACCATCTGTGAGCCGTATATTCGCCGCAAGGCGCTGCGTCATCTAGATAAGGGACGAATTGTGATCTGCGCCGCCGGATCTGGCAATCCATATTTTACCACCGATACGGCCGCTACGCTTCGAGCACTGGAAATGGGCTGCGAAGTACTTATGAAAGCCACCAAGGTAGCCGGAGTCTACACGTCAGATCCTGAAACGAATGAAAGCGCAAGATTCATAGAAAAAATATCCTACAAGGACGCCATTGATAGTGATATCCGCGTTATGGATCAAACAGCCATTACGCTGGCCAGAGAAAATAAAATTCCTGTGATAATATTTTCTATAAAAGAAACGGGATTTTTAAAAAAAGTTTTGACTGGCGAAGGACTCTGTTCGATTATATCCTAGGAAACGGAGGTTAATATGGAAAATCTGAGAAAAAAAATGACGGCGTGCCTAGAGGGTCTATTAAAAGACTTTGGCGGCCTTCGGACAGGGCGCGCGTCGGCTTCGTTTTTGGATAATATTATGGTGGAAGCCTACGGAAGCTCTGTATCACTGCAACAGGTTGGCACCATAAATGTTCCGGAAGCGCGCCTCATTACCATTCAGGTATGGGATACGTCGCTGCTGAAACCGGCGGAGACGGCCATAAGAAACTCCAATATGGGACTTAATCCTGTTGTCGACGGTCAATTGATACGAATAATTATTCCTGAGCTCAGCGAAGAGCGCCGCAAAGAAATCTGCAAACTTGCCGGTAAATACGCCGAGCACACCAGAATATCCATTCGTAATATCCGGAGAGACGGCATGGAGGACGTAAAAAAACGCGAAAAAAATAAGGAAATAACAGAAGATGTTTCCAAAAAAGTAGCCGACGACATCCAGAAATTAACCAACGAATTTATGACAAAAATAGATTCCTGTTTGGATTCGAAAGAAAAAGAAATAATGAAAGTATAGCATGAAGGCCAATAAAAATCCCCTAGAGTCACAACTCTCCGACGATTCCATGGCCAGTATCCATTACTGTAACAGCAATGTCGTTTCTGATGAATTGGCCGAAATACCTACTTCGCTGCAGCATATAGCCATTATTATCGATGGAAATCGGCGATGGGCAGTGGCAAATGGCCTTTCTAGGCTTTCTGGACACAAAAAAGGCTACGAAAAGGTCAAAGAAATAACGTTTTTGCTGCCGAAATACGGCATAAAATATGTTACCTATTATTTGTTTTCGTTTGAAAATTGGAATAGATCCGCCGAAGAGGTTGGGTTCATCATGAATATTTTTCGAGATGCGTTTCGTAATCTCGGCAGCGTTTTTCATGAACACAAAGCTCGTTTTATAGCCATAGGTAATCTTAGTATTCTTCCGGAAGATATTCAAAAAAGTTTGGCCGCATTGTCGGAGGAGACCAGCTGCTATGACACTTTTACAGTAATTGCCGCCATAAGCTATTCCGGGAGAGATGAAATTCTTAGAGCCGCAAAAAAAATCGCCGCGGACGCCATGGCAGGGAAACTCAATCCACACGATCTGAGTGAAGACAGCTTTTCTAGTTACCTGGATACGAAGGGAATTCCATATCCGTGCGTCGTCGTGAGAACAAGCGAAAAACGTCTCAGCAATTTTTTAATATGGCAGTCGACCTATTCAGAAATATTTTTTCTGGATAAACTATGGCCGGATTTTTCAGAAGACGACCTGAAAAATGTGATCGACGACTTTTCCCAAAGGAAAAGACGCTATGGCAGATAGTATGGAAGTTTCGGAAAAACAGATGATCGCTGTGCGCAAAGATAGAAAAGAACTTCTGACTCGGCTACTGTCTTCCTTTTTGTTCATCCCAATGATTCTGCTGATGTGCCTCGTGCCCTACTGGCTTTTTTGTGGATTGACGGCCATCGTTTATGTGGCGATTGTTTTTGAAATTTTTTCCAAAAAAATTCATGGACATCTCGCAATTAGGATCGCAGCGGGTGCGGTTTGTTTTTGTGGAATTCTTGCATTCATGTACTGCCGTAGAACACTGGGCGTTCTTGGCTGTGTGTTTTTGATATTTACATCCAGCTTTACCGACATAGGCAGCTACTGCTTCGGCAAGGCTTTTGGCGGGCCAAAGCTGTGTCCAAAAATTAGCCCTAATAAAACATGGGCTGGGTTGTGCGGCGGAATAATTCTGGCGAACATCGCCTGCTATTGTCTGGAGGAGTTGTTTTTACCGATGTACGGTGGCGAACTTCCATCGCTTAACATGTACAATTTCGTCATGGTGCAGTATATTATATTGTCTTCCGTAGTCGGCGATCTGTTGGAATCACTTTTTAAAAGGAAGATTAACGTCAAAGACACTGGGGCAATATTTCCCGGGCACGGTGGATTCCTGGACCGGTTGGATAGTTTGATATTTTCTTCCATTACGCTGGCCTTAAGCGTGGTGTTTTTTTAGGGAGATCCTGAGGTGAGTTTTCTTTATTACCTGCTATCGTTTTTAGTGATAATTAATTTCATAGTTCTGTCTCATGAACTAGGACATTATTTGGCTGCTCGTAGAGTCGGCGTAAAAGTAATTACGTTTTCTCTGGGAATGGGACCGGAATTGTTTGGCTTCGATGATAAAAACGGAACTCGCTGGTGTTTTTCTCTTCTCCCCATCGGCGGATATGTCATGATGCTTGGAGACGCAGATGTTTCTTCCGCCACGGAAAGCGAAGAATCCATCAAAGACCTAGCCGAAGAAGAGAAAAAGAAATCAATCATATACAAAAATAACTGGGAAAAAATGTGGATCTCTTTTGCCGGTCCGCTGGCCAACTACATATACAGTTTTGTGGTGTTGCTTGCCATGGGAATGTTCTACGGCGTTCCAAAGCACGTACCTGTGATTGGCGAAGTGCTAAAAGATAGTCCTGCCGCTGTCGCTGGCCTACTGCCAGGAGATAGAGTCCATTCGCTGGATGGCAATGCAATCGAAAAATTTAGGGACCTACAGGTGGCCATCGCGAACAGCGATAACGAAAATTTCATATTCGAAGTGGAGCGCGACGGGAAGCGTCTGCTGATCGGCGTAAAGCCAAAAATAACTGAGACTCCTCGTATCATTTGCGGAACAAAAAAGACAAAACTTGTTGGGTTGAAGTCTGCTGAGCCGGTTTTCGAAAAACTATCGCCAATTAATTCTCTAAAAAACGCACTGCAGGAATGTGTTTCTGCAACGGTGGAAATGACCCAAATGCTGTCACGTCTGTTTTCTGGAAAAAAATCATTAGACGATTTCGGCGGCGTGGTTCATATGGCGTCTGTAGCCGGCAATATGTGTGAAGACGGAAATTTTGCGATGCTTGTGATGTTTACGACAATGCTGTCGCTGAATCTCGGCTTTATAAATTTATTTCCGCTTCCGGTTTTGGATGGCGGCAAAATATTTCTCTGCTTCCTGGAGGAAATAACAGGGCGAAAGCTAAATGAAAAGGTAATGGAATACGTAATGTTGGTCTGCGCGCTATTGCTAATACTTCTCATGTTAGCTACAACAGTTAACGATGTTTTAAAGATAGAATCTGTAAGTAAATTTGTTTCTAAAATGTTGGAGTAGTAATATAAATGAAAGATAAAGTTCTTGGAGTGCTTGTCAGCCTGCTTTTTGCTGAAGTTGGCGCTCAGATGGTGGATACTATAGCCTTTGAAGGATTGAATCGTGTAGAGAGAGCTGCTTTGGCTGATTGTCTCAGCATAAAGCCAGGCAAGAATTTCAACGACGAAGATATCGACAATACATTGAAGGCATTGTTCAGCAAAGGATTTTTCTCAGACATAAAAATTCTTCGAAAGGGGAAAAAATTAATCATAAAATGTGTGGAAAAGCCCATTGTGGATCGAGTGGCATTCGAAGGAAACGAATCAGCCAGCGACGAAATGCTAAAACATGTGATAAACAACCGAATAGGCGAAGGTCGACTGTTCAGTCTTCATCTGATCAAAGATATTCTCTACGACTTCCAAATAATGTATAGAGCGCTTGGATACAATGCGGCGATTGTAATGCCAAAGTTAATAAAACGGCGCGGCAATAAAGTAGATATAGCGTTCGAAATCAAGGAAGGATCAAAAACAACCGTAAAAAAGATCCTCTTCATTGGTAACAAAAGCTTTAGCGATGATGAATTGAAAGATATTATGACCACCAGGGAAGAGAAAATCTGGCGTTTCTGGGATTACGACAGCCATATCTTTCGCGAGGATCGCATTGATGTCGATATGGACGCCATTTCGTCGTTCTATAAAAATCACGGCTACCCTTTCTTCATGATCTCGTCCTTTTCTGCTGAAATGGATTATGAAAAGAAATCCAACTACTGCACGTTTACCATGGAAGAAGGCAATCTGTTTCACATCTCTGGCTCGGAGCTTACGTCCGAAATTCCAAAAATCAAAGCCAGCGATTTTGAGCAGTTTATAGCCATAGAAAAAGGAAACATCTACAATGAAGGCCTGATCAACGCTAACCGAGACGATCTGCGCCGCCGCATAGCGCTTAAAGATCATCCATTTATCGATGTGATAATAAAAATAGATTTCGACAAAGAAAAGAATCTTGCTTTCATAAAATACACAATAGTCGAAAGGCCAAAGGCTTTTATTGAGAGAATAGAGATAGTAGGCAATCGCAGAACGCTCGACAGAGTCATCCGGCGCGAATTTTCGGTTCACGAGGGAGATGCGCTCAATGTCTATAAGGTTCAAAGAACCATCGAGAGATTGAAAAACATAGGATATTTTGACGACGTTGAAATATCCGAGGAAGAAGGGTCGACTGAGGATAAAAAAGTCCTTGTGGTTTCGGTGAAAGAAAAGGAAAGCACAGCCCAGATGAAATTTGGATTAAACGTCAGCGATGCCGATGGGTTCGGTGGGTTCATTGGATTTGTGGAGCACAATTTATTTGGTACCGGTCGTGTGTTTTCGGCCGACATACACTGGATGCAGAGATACTATGGCGCCAAAATCGACGTCTATGATCCAAGGTTCATGGATCAAAACTTCGGCGCTGGTCTTGGCATTGGTGGAAATGCGTACGATCGCAAAAACATTGACCAAAGCATTGTAAAAAACGTCTACATATCGCCATATATTAGGTACGCCATAACTGAGAACTTATTCCACACGATTAAGTATACGCTGTCCCGCAATAACAGGACGCGAAAAGAAAAAGACAATACCAGGAGAGTAGAAAAGATATCGAAGCTCATGGAGGATGAATACGGCAAATACACCGGCGGAGAAGTATCTTCTTCTCTTATCTATGATAAAACCGATAATTCCTACGATCCAAGAAATGGCTACGAACTTAGCATGACTAATTCATACTCCGGAATAATCGGTAACGTGCGCTATTTCAAAAACGAATTCGGAGCAAAGTTCTATCGGCCTGTTACGGAAAAAGTAACTTTTATCCTCGACGTTAATGTCGGTCATTTGAAAGAGATGAAAGGGACTCGCAGCATCCATAGGTTCTCCCTTGGTGGAGACGGAGTGAGTATGCGTGGATTCGATAGCGGCGGCATCGGCCCACGCGACAAGGAAGAAAACAGCATTGGCGGCACAAAATATTGGACTGTTAGCCTCATGGCCAAAGCGCCGCTATCTACGAAAGAAATAGGCATAAACGGCGTAGTGTTTGTTGATTTTGGCAGCGCCTGGGGGAGTAAACATCCTCGTAATGTTGTTGATGATTCCAGCGCCATAAGAGCTTCTGCCGGAGTCGCCATCGAATGGACAAAATCTCCTTTCGGTCTTCCGCTTTCCTTCGTCTTCGGGTTCCCGCTGAAGAAAAAATCATTCGATCAAAAGCAAACATTTACATTAACTGGAGTTATGTAATGAATGTGAAGAGATCTTTTCTCGGCTTCGCAATATTTTCTCTGTGCGTATGTTTCCCATCCAACGCACTGAAAAATTCGAATATAAAAGCTCGGGTTGCCGTTGTAGATCTTAAAAAAGTTGCCTCACGATGTAAGGCTGGAAAGGATATAGAAAAACAGATTGTTGATATTAATAGCAAGTCCAAAAAAGATTTTGAGGATCTGGAAAATAAGATAAAATCCCGAGAATATGTGAACAGTAAATCTTCTGACGAAGACTCCAGAAAAACAGACGAAATGAGACTCGTTCTCTATGATATGGTGCGCTCGGAAAGATATAAAATTTCCAGCGCCTATAATAAAGCAATTTCTGCATTGGATAGCGAAATTAAAAAAAATATAAAGGAAGTCTGCGAAAGCAAGGGAATCGCTTTGGCTGTGGCAACTGACGCCGTTGTCTACTACGATACCGAAGATTGCACAGATATTACTGATGAAGTAATAAATAAGATTGACGAGACAAGTACATCAATAGGCGTCGATATTGGACGGTAGGTTTTTATGATAGATAGAACTTTCTGGAAAGAACCAAGAAAAATAATGGCGTCCGAGCTGGCTACAATGTGCGGTTTTGTTAAAGTGGGCGATGGAGATTTTACAATTTCGGATGTGGCCACGCTGGAACGCGCCACCGCCAGCGAATTATCTTTTTTCGGCAACCGAAAATATATTCAGAATCTCAGAAATACAAAAGCCGGAGCGGTAATAGTCACAGAAGCCAATCTAAAGGATCTTCCTGCTGGGGCCATTGGTCTCGTATTTACAAATGCAACCGTGGGATATGCGCTTGCCGTTGATTTGCTGTACCGTGATAGTAATAGTACGCATTTACACCACATTTGCGACACAGCCAGGATCCATAAGACCGCAAAAATAGGTTCCAACTGCCACATAGGCCACAATGTATTTCTCGGCGAAAACGTGGAAATAGGCGATAACGTCTATATCGGCAGAAATACGGTCATTGAGGACAACTGCAAAATTGGTTCCGGTGGATGCATTCGCAACAACGTAATAATTTCCCATAGCATTATCGGGAAAAATGTTCGAATCAATTCCGGAGCAATAATCGGCGAATCCGGATTTGGCATTCTCCCCACCGGCAGCAGTATGATATACGTGAAACAGCTTGGTCGCGTGATCATCGGAGATCGCGTCAGAATAGGCGCAAATACATGCATAGATCGCGGTTCTCTGGATGATACGGTGGTAGATGATGACACTATTATCGATAATCTGGTGCAAATCGCCCACAACGTAAAAATCGGTAAAAGATCCATACTCGTATCCCAGGTTGGTATTGCTGGTAGCACTGAAATAGGTAACGACGTTGTGTTGGCAGGTCAAGTTGGAGTTGCTGGGCACATTCGGATCGGAGATAAAGCCGTGGCCGCTGCTAAAAGCGGTATTGCTGCTAGTATCGAGCCTGGACAGGTTGTCGGAGGAATCCCTGCTCTGGACGCCGATCTGTGGAAAAGGCAGGTCGTGTTCCTAAAAAGAGCCGTTACCAAGAAAAAACATGAAACGTAAAAGTGAATATGGAGAAAAAATGCAAGAAAATAATGATATTGTTCTGGACATAAACGAAGTAAAAAAATACATTCCGCATCGCTATCCTATGCTAATGCTGGATCGCGTTGAGCAGTTTCGCGCAGGAGAAGGCGCTGTCGGCGTCAAAAATGTTACCATCAATGAGCCGTTCTTCTGCGGTCATTTTCCAGAAAAACCCATTATGCCTGGAGTGTTCATTGTGGAAGCCATGGGGCAAACTGCCGGTGTTGTTGTGGCCAGATCGCTGAATTTATCTCCAAGTGGATACGTATATTTCATGAGCATGGACGGCGTTAAGTTTAGAAAACTGGTGGAGCCTGGTGATTGCCTACGACTTAAAGTGCAAAAGGAAAGAAATCGTGAAAATGTCTGGCGATTCAAGGGAGAAGCCTTTGTGAACGATTCGCTTGTGGCGGAAGCTACGTTCACAGCCATGGTAGTTACGCCACCAAAGGAATAGAATCATGACTCAACTGGTGCATAAAACAGCGCTGGTTTCCGAAAAGGCTAAAATCGGGAAAAACGTAAAAATAGGTTCCTATTCTGTGATAGGCGATCACGTTGAACTAGGAGATAACGTCGAAGTAATGTCCCATGTCTGCATAGATGGATTCACGACCATCGGGGAAAAAACTAGAATATTTCCCTTCGCCGCCATTGGCTATATACCGCAGGATCTAAAATTTAGAGGAGAAAAATCTCGGCTAATCATTGGCGAAAACAATTCCATCCGCGAATATGTCACCATGCACCCTGGCACCGCAAATGACGCCATGGAAACCGTCGTAGGAAACGATAATTTGCTTATGGTTGGCGTTCACATCGCTCACGACTGCGTTATCGGCAACAATATTGTCATGGGCAACAACGTTACCCTTGGCGGACACGTCCATGTGGCAGATAACGTCATAATCGGTGGACTATCGGCGTTGCATCAATTTGTGAGAATCGGTCAGGGAGCCATAATCGGTGGTATGTCCGGCGTTGAGCGAGATGTGATTCCACATAGTACCGTAAAGGGCGAGCGAGCTAGTCTAGCTGGATTGAATATAGAGGGCCTGAGAAGGGCTAATGTTACAAAAAATGAAATACATTCGCTGCAGAAGGCCTTCGATATAATTTTTTACGAAAAAAACACGCTGGCGGAAAGTTTAAAAATTCTAGAAACAACGTTTCAACAGCAGCGCTACGTGATGGATGTGGTAAATTTTATGAAACAAAAGAGCGAAAGATCTTTTTGTAGACCAAAAAACGAACATGGCTGTCTGTCAACCACAAAATAATTGGTACAATCGATGTCGCCGCTAATTTTTTTCGAAAAATTTTGCGTCGGATTCTCCTATGGCACGCCGTTTCCGCTCACAATAGTAATTTTGGATTATTGGCTGAAAGAATGCGGCGTATCCAATAGCATCATCGGGTTTTTTACAATTTTGCACCTGCCGTTTACTTTAAAATTCATCTGGGCGCCACTAATGGAGAACACAGATGTTCCCTATTTATCGAAATTGCTTGGGCGCACAAAAAGCTGGGTAATTCTCAGCCAGATTGTCCTGATAATTGGAACCATTGGCATGGCGCACGCCAATCCGGAATCTAGTTTAGGCACGCTGATGTTTTTTGCATCTCTGGTAGCGTTTGCCGACGGTTGCCAAAACATTGCGCTATATCCATACCAAATAGATGAGGTATCTGCAGAGGAATTTGGCTATACGGCTGGCATTGTAAGTTTTGGTCACAGGTTGGGAAGCATATTTACAAAATTCGTTACACTGCAAATGGCACATTTTTTTGGATGGACTGCGGCCTACGAGTGCGCTGCTGTTCTAATATCTATATGTATGCTCCTTATATTGCTAACGTCTCCGCCAGTGACGCGCAGCGCTGCAATGCCTTCTGATTCTGACTACTCCATATTCCCACACCTGAAGCAGATTATACTTGAATTTCTCCGCAGGAAAGACGGCTACTACCTACTTGGTATATTAACGCTCTACAAAGCGGCTGATTATTTGATCCAGAAAATGTCTCGACCGTTTTGTCTTGAAATCGGATTTTCCAAAGAAGAAATAGCGATTATAGTTCAGTTGGTTGGCGCGATATCAATGGTAATCGGCGGATTTATCGGAGGATTCTATGTGAAAAAAGTCGGGCTTAGAAAAGCCATGCTGTATTTAGGAATTGCCCATATGCTTTCGCTCTACTTCTATGTTGGACTATATATCTACGGGCATAATACAAATGTTTTGCGCGTTGTCGTATGCCTGGAAGGAGTGACCGAGGGAGCAACCGCAGCCGCGTTTTTAGCATTTTTGTACACTCTCTGTTCTGGAAGTTCACAATATGCGTTGCTATGGGCTCTGCACGAGTTTGTCGGGCTGGCGCTTGCTTCCATTTCCGGAGCGCTGGTGGACGCAATTGGTTGGCTTAGCTATTTTCTGTTGATTCCATTTGCATTTCTGCCGAGCATGCTGTTGCTGTGCACATCTGCCGGAATCAATTTTGGATACAATGCTCGTTGCAATAATTCGGCTCAATAGACAAAAAAAATTTTAAAAATACCATTGGTTATTATGTTTACTTGCCACTATATATCTGCTATTAATAGTTAGTTAGGAGTTATAAACATGAAATATATTGATAGAATTTGTACCTGTGTATGTTTACTAGTGGTTTCGACAAGTGCCGCTGATAATGCCGTCACTTTGGCAAAAGTGATGGATAGTTTCCCTGTTCAAAAAAGTGATGTTTCTGCGTTCGAGAGGAACTGCAGTTCCTTTGGACCTTGCGATATTAGTGTATACGAAAATGGCATGACGCCCTATGGCGATCGTCGTTGCAGTATCGAATTGCATAACAAAGGTAATTATGCTTGCATTATAAATATCTCAGTTAAATGTGTTACAAAAGAAGACAGTGTAGGTAGCTATGATCAGACTGGAGATAATGACGATGTTACGCTGAAGTCGCTTACAGTAAAACCTGGCGAGAAAATAGAGACTTCCGTTCCGTTGATTTCTCCGTCCACCAATGACAAATTCTACCTGGTGGTCTCCAAGGGGGGAGATAATTCCAATGGGATCGCAAAGACTGTTACAATTCCTGTTGTTGTAGGCCCTGCTCTGGATACTCTCCGTGAGCATTCTTCTGTGGCTCAGAGATAGGCTGCGCGGAATTTAGTACCACTTTTATTGTTTCCACAATTTTACGAGAAAGCTCTTTAAGAGCTTGTTCGTTGTTTTGGCCGTATACTGCCAGAGATACTTCTCCGTGCAGGTGTGAGATGTTGTAGCTAGTGGAAACGGTTATACATTTATTTGATATGATGACGTTGTGATCTCCGTCTTCCAGATATATGTTGGCCGTAATAGAGCGCAAGATCCTATCAGAACTGCCATATGTTGAGATGGCATATGATTTTTCGTCGGTGGCTAGTGTTACTTTCAGCCGCAATTTGCCGCTGCGTTCCGCATGAATAGGGATGTCTCTGAGAGCATCCTGCATGTATGAACGCAGCTTTTGCCCTTCTCGTTCAGCGATAACGTCTACATCTATGCAACAATTTACCACAGACGACGAATATTCATCGCTGTAGAAAGGCCGCACCGCGCATCCAGCCAAAAGAAAAGGTAACCAGACTACGCGGAAATTATACAACAAAGCTAACAATCTTTCCTTCTACATATATCTTATTTTTCAGCCGACAGTCTGCGATGGCCTTTCTAACGCCATCGAGCGCCAGAGCCTTTTCAAAAATTATTTCGCGAGATTCGTGAACAGGAACGGTAATCGTCCCCCTAAGTTTTCCATTTACCTGAACCGGCAGTGTCAGGGTTGAGATAACCAAATATTTCTCGTCGTAATCTGGCCAACTACTATCGGACGCAATATTTTCAAAACCAAACATATTCCACATCTCTTCGCAAAAATGCGGAATAATTGGCGACAACAATTTTATGAAATCACGAATGATAATGGAAAAGACGGATTTATTCCTCTCCATATCATCCAAATGTGCATAGAGAGAATTGGCGCAATCCCGCAGATGCGCAACGGCGCGGTTCATACCGCGGTCTTCCAGTGTTTCGGTTACATTTTTCAGAGTGCGATGGAATGATTTGTATGTTTCTCGCACACCGTCGTCAAGAGTTTCGATATTTATTTCTGCGCAGCATTCGGCGGCGCAAATTCCGCAAGATTTGGCAAATGCCATAAGACGCCACAGACGATTGATGAACCTCCAACAGCCCTCCAACCCTTCATCTGACCAATAAAAATCTTTTTCCGGAGGAGTGTCAGACACAATGAACAGCCGCAGGGTATCAGCACCATAATTTTTGATTATTTCGTCCGGATCAACGACGTTTTTCTTGGATTTGCTCATTTTCTCCAGTCGCCCAACGATAATTTTTTCTCCTGTATCGATGGCCTCAAAACCTCCGTCCTGACTTCGGCGAACTTCGTTTGGGAACAGCCAATCGCCGTTTTTCCGCTGGTAGGTGACACTGCAAACCATTCCCTGCGTAAACAAATTTCTGAATGGTTCTCGAATGTTTATGAAGCCGCAATCTGCCAACGCTTTGCTGAAGAACCTCGCATATAAAAGATGTAGTATGGCGTGCTCCACGCCGCCTATGTACTGATCCACCGGCATCCAACGTTCTATATCCTGCGAAAATAACAAATCCGGATTCCTGGGATCGTTAACGCAGAATCGTAGAAAATACCAGGAAGAATCCACGAAGGTATCCAGTGTATCAGTTTCTCGCGTGGCATTTTCTCCGCAGATGGGACAACGGACATGCTTCCAGGACGAATGTTTGTCCAGCGGATTTCCGTGTGTGCCGAATTCGACGTCATCCGGCAATAGCAGTGGTAAATCTTCCTCTCTCAGAGGAACGATCCCGCATTTTTTGCAGTGAACCATTGGAATTGGGCATCCCCAATATCTCTGTCTTGAGACTCCCCAATCCCGAAGTTTGTAGAATTTTTTGCGCTCACCGATTCCAGTACGACACAGCCTATCGATAATCTCCTTTTTGGCAGATGAGACGTTCATTCCATTAAGGAACTTGGAATTTATCAATATTCCGTCTCCGCTGTATGGCAATGGACCTCCAGACTGAACCACTTCTAAAATCGGCAAATTGTATTTCAGAGCAAACTCATAATCCCGTTCGTCATGGGCCGGAGTTGCAAAAATTGCACCGGTTCCATAGTTCATCAGCACAAAATTAGCGATGAACACCGGCAATGTTTTATCCAGAAATGGATGCAAGACCTCCAGACCTGTAGCTATTCCAAGTTTTTCTTGTTTTTCAAGAAATTCAGCCGATACGGAGCCCTTTCTGTGCTCTTCCAGAAAGGAGGCAATGTTTTTGTTTGTCTCAGCGAGTCTAATAGACAGCGGATGATCCGGCGATAGAGCCAAAAACGTCGCACCGAAGATTGTGTCTGGACGCGTTGTAAACACTT
>JAITRK010000092.1 GCA_031288435.1 Holosporaceae bacterium | reverse complement strand
TCCCGCACGGAGAGACGCTGATCTACGACGACGATGGGCAGCTAACTCATAGGCTACTTTATGAAAATGGTATACTAAGTGGGCCGGCAGAGTTCTATCTTTCCGGAAAACCGCTCATGAATACTACGTTCGTAGATGGATTGCAGGAAGGAGAGGTAACTTTCTTTACCAATGGCATTAAAGCCGGTGTCGCCAGTTTTAAAAAAGGATTATTTGATGGCGATTTTACCTCCTTCGACAATGCAGGCAACATAATCAGGGTGGCTAAATATGTATCCGGAGCTCTGGAAGGCGACTGCATCTCCTACTATCCAGACTGCACGATTATGGAAGAATCTTCTTATAAGAGCGGCGTGCAGGACGGAGTTGTTACCCAATATTTTCCCAACGGAAATGTTATGCAGGTTTCCTGCTTTGAAGATGGCGTTCCCTGCGGATATGTAGATAAGTACGACATGGATGGCAATTTAGTTTCAAGGGAAGAAGTGTAATGGGGCTTGGTATGTGCGGTACAGCGCTGCTCATGTGCCCAATGGGAGTTGCTCCGACTCCTCTAACAGTTCTTCCGGCATGCATGACAATGGCAAAAGCTGGGCCGTTTGGGAGTATAGCAGATTGTGTGCCGTTTTTGAATATTGTGCCGTTTGGAGTGTGCATAAGCATGGCGAATCCGGTGACGGCTGCGTTGACTGCGGCTGCGTTTGGTATATTAACTCCTGGTCCCTGCATACCGACGCCGGCTGGAACCTGGTTGCCGATGAAACCGACTGTGCTGCTCAAGCCAGGGCCTATACTAAATAGCGATACAATGCTGATATGCGCCTACGGTGGGGTAATAAGACCCACGCTGCCAGGTCAGTTCACCGTATTGATATAGGAGAGTTTTGGTGATAAGTTCTCTGCAAATGTTGCCCGTGTGGCGGAATGGTAGACGCAGCAGACTTAAAATCTGCAGCTCTTTTGGGTGTGGGGGTTCGAGTCCCTCCACGGGCACCACAAGACTACTCTCAAGTTTAGTAGAGGATAAAACATGACAGCTTACAGGACTCACAATTGCGGAGAACTAAGAAAAAGTGACATTGGGAAAAAGGTTACCCTGTCCGGGTGGATACATAAAAAGAGGGATCACGGGAGTCTGCTGTTCATTGATCTGCGAGATCACTACGGCATAACACAGTGCGTAGCTGACGCCGATTGCAGTGTGTTTTCGGAAATCGAGAAAATTAGGCTTGAGTGCATAGTAAAAATCGAAGGAATAGTTCTTGGAAGAAGCGAGGATACCACTAACGATGATAATCCTACTGGAACCATAGAGATAAGAATAGAAAATTTTACGGTCCTGTCATTTGTAGAGTCGCTTCCGCTGTCCATAAGCAGCGTTTCTGATACGTCAGAGGAAACTCGTCTAAAATATCGGTTTCTAGACCTGCGAAAGGAAAAAATTCATCGCAACATAGTGCTGCGCTGCAATATAATTGCCAGCATAAGGGATAAAATGAGGCGCGCTGGCTTTCTGGAGATAAATACGCCAATTTTAACGGCAAGTTCTCCGGAGGGGGCAAGAGATTTCCTGGTGCCAAGTCGGCTGCATCCTGGACAGTTTTATGCGCTGCCACAGGCGCCTCAGCAGTTTAAGCAGCTGCTGATGGTGGCTGGCTTTGACAAATATTTTCAAATAGCGCCATGTTTTCGAGACGAAGATAGCCGAGCGGATCGGTCTCCAGGCGAATTTTATCAATTGGATTTTGAAATGTCGTTTGTTACGCAGGATGACGTTTTCAGCACCATTGAGCCGGTTATGTACGAAATATTTCGAGAATATTCCGATAGAACCGTGTCGCCGTATCCATTCCGTCGCATTTCCTACGATGATGCGCTATTGCACTATGGAAGCGACAAGCCTGACCTGAGAAATCCATTACTAATAAGCGAAGTGAAAGACATATTTGCAGAGTCGTCCTTTGCAGCGTGTGTTGAGGCCATAAAGAAAAACGCCGTTGTGCGAGCCATCGGAGTTTCCGGAGCAGAAAAGCAGCCGCGCAGCTTCTTCGATAGGCTAAACGATTGGGCAAAAGATTACGAAATGCCAGGGCTTGGCTATATCGTTTACAGCGGCGAAGAAATCAAGGGACCAATTGCGAAATTTCTTACGAACGAACAGATTCACATGCTGCGAGAGCGGACGTTGGCAGCTTCCGACGGAGTGGTGTTTTTCGTCTGCGCTCAAAAGACAAAAGCGGAAAAATTTTCCGGACTGCTGCGACAAAAGTTGGGGAACGATTTGAATTTATGCTCCAATGGCTTCGAATTTTGTTGGATAGTCGATTTTCCCATGTATGAATTAAACGAAGATACAGGCGCAATTGATTTTTCTCATAATCCTTTTTCCATGCCCCAGGGCGGAATGGAGGCGCTTTTACACATGAATCCACTGGAAATTAAGGCGTATCAATATGATATAGTTTGCAACGGCGTTGAATTGTCCAGCGGCGCGATTCGCAATCATAAACCGGATGTTATGCTGAAGGCATTCGAAATTGCAGGCTATCTGCCCGAGGTAACGCGGGAAAAGTTTAGAGGAATGTTCGAGGCGTTTCGCTACGGCGCTCCTCCACATGGCGGCTGCGCTCCAGGCATTGATAGAATAGTAATGCTGATAGCGGAGGAGCCAAACATTCGCGAAGTTATCCCATTTCCATTGAACCAACAGGCGCAGGATTTAATGATGAATGCTCCGTCAAGTGTTTCCAGCAAACAGCTAAAAGAGTTGCATATTTGTCTTGATTTGCCAAAGAACTATGTGCAAAAATAGCAGCAAAGTGAAGAGGTGCGATATGCTAAAAAGATTGTTTTTTTTTGTTGCTGCTATTTCGCTTTTTTCCGCGTCTTTTGATCAGCTGCAGGCCGCCACTATCCGCATAGCCTATAGATCCAAGGGTCGTGAGATGGAGCTTTTGCGCAAAGCAATAGATGAATGGCTTAAGAAATATAATGGCGAGCACGCCGTAGAAATTGTCACGTTACCTCACGCTAGTAACGAGTGTTATGCGCTGTATCAGCAATGGTTCGGAGCCGGGAGTTTCGATGTGGATATTCTTCAGGCTGATATCGCATGGATGAGCGCTCTATCCAATTACTGGGAGCCGCTGGATGAGTATTGTAAGGACATTAGTTTTTCAGATTATTTTGACGTCATCCTAGAAAACATGAAAGACGACAAAGGCGGAATTATAGCGCTGCCTGTGTATGTGGATTGCGGCGTTATGTATTATCGCAAAGATTTGCTGGAAAAATACGGAAAAGAAGTCCCAAAAACACTTGAGGATCTGTATGAAACTGCTCTATACATTCAAAATGAAGAGCGAAAGGACGAAGCCAAAAAAAATAGATTTTACGGGCTGGTGTACCAGGCAAAAGCGTTTGAGATCCTAACTTGTAATTTCTGCGAGTTGATAGACGCCTGCGGCGGAGCTGTCGTAAAGGATGGCAAGGTAGAAATAAATTCTCCACGCGGCATGTACGCAGCCGAGTTTTTTGTAAAGTGCATCAAAAACATCATGAGCCACAGCGTTCTTAATTACTCTGAGGAGGATGCTCGCGGAATGTTCCAATCCGGAAACGCGGTTTTCATGAGGAGTTGGCCGTACGCATATGCTCTTATGAACGATCCATCGACAGCGGTTTCCGGCAAAGTGGGCGTGATGACTATTCCGCCAAGCGCCACCGGCGGCAAGGAATCAGGCATTCTTGGCGGGTGGCTGGTAGCAGTGTCAAAGTATTCGAAGCATAAGGCGTTGGCCGCAGATCTGGCGAAATTTATAGCCAGCAAAGAGCAACAGAAACATCGGGTTGAATTTTCCTATCTTCCCACGTTTAAAAGCCTGTATTCTGATCCGGACGTACTAAAGACAAAACCGTTTATAGTTAGCCTGCGGGAGCCATTGCTAAAGGCTGTGGCCAGGCCGACCAAAGTGTTCGGGAAAAATTATTCGAAGGCTAGTTCGGAAATATTCAATACTATAAATACTATACTTGCGGACAGTCTTGAGGATAATACAGAAAATTTCAAGCCGAACCGTCTGATGAATCGCTTAAACACAAAGCTTGAAAACCTTTTGCTATCTTCCGGAACCGCTGATAGACTGCCGGCATCTGATAGAGATAAAGCCGGAGAAGTCGGGGTTTTTGCGAATATATTGAATTCTATATCTGCGTTTTTTTCCAGGTGCGTTGAATTTTTCAGGACGTCTAATGAAGTTTCGAAATCTGCAGAAGATAAAAAAGCGGCAGAAAGTTGATTTTTCCAACTGGCTGTTTTTAGCTCCTTGTCTGTTTGCTTTGGTCCTGTGCGCAGGATGGCCGTTGCTAAGAACCGTTTTTTTCAGTTTCACCAACGCAACTCTAGATAATCTTAGAGGGGCGGATTTTGTAGGGATTGAAAATTTCCTATCTCTGGCTCGAGATAGGGATTGGTGGAAAGCCGTGCAAAATACGTTCTTAATAACGGGGATATCTGTTCCGCTGGAAACCATATTTGGCATGTTGGTGGCTCTTATTCTGCACAGAAATTTCAGTGGAAGAGGTTGGATGCGAGCCATTGTCCTGGTTCCCTGGACCATTCCAACCATAGTTTCATCTCGCATGTGGGCGTGGATGTTGAACGACGTATACGGTATCATTAATGAGTTGCTGATGCGCGCGTCGCTGATCGATGCGCCGATACCATGGATAGCTTCCAGCTCGCTAAGCATTGTGTCCATGATAATTGTGGAGGTTTGGAAGACAACGCCGTATATGGCACTGCTGCTATTGGCTGGTCTACAGTCCATGCCGCAGGATTGTTTTGAAGCAGCCGATGTGGACGGCGTGCCGTTTAGTAAAATCTTTCGGGCTATCATTCTGCCGCTGATGAAACCAACCATAATCGTAGCGATAATTTTCAGAACGCTGGATGCAATCAGAATCTTTGATTTAGTATATATATTAAGCAGCGGGAACAATGCCGACGCTACCATGTCCGTTTTTGCGCGAAGACATCTGGTGGACTACGCCGATGTTGGATTCGGATCAGCAGCAGCTACCGCTTTACTTTTCTTTATTGCGTTTCTGTCAGTGCTGTACGTTTCATTTAATCGAAAAAAACTTCAGAATTTGGATTGATTAAAGATGATTAGATTAAGAATTAGTTGGAAATATAAGAAAATTATAAAAAATTTGTTATTTTTTATACTCTGCGCCATTGTTGCTGTCTGTTGTTTGTTTCCGTTCTATTGGGCTATTGTTTCTTCATTGAGAGATAGCGCTAGTTTATTTTCCACCGAGGTTTTTCCGTCGAAAATTACCTGGGAAAATTATAAATATGTGTTCAATGATTCAACGTTTGTCTGCTCGCTTTTCAATTCCACGGTTGTGGCTACGCTTACATCTCTTTTGACGCTGGCCATAAGCCTGCTGGCGGCGTATCCATTGGCGCGGCATAAATTCCCTGGTAGGAAAAGAGTATTGATGATCGCCCTGAGCGTAACGACGTTGCCCCATGTGGCGGTTTTGTCAGGCCTGTTCGAGTTAATCAGAATATTGGACATCTACAACGAAAAATCAGCGCTGGTCATATCATACATGCTCATTACAATTCCATTTACGCTTTGGATGATGACAAACTTTATCCACAATCTTCCAAAAGAGCTAGAAGAAGCTGCAATCATGGATGGCGCGGGGAAATATATGATTTTAACCAAGGTGTTTTTGCCGATACTGCGTCCGGCAATAGTTACCACAGGGCTTCTGGCGTTCATAGCGGCCTGGAACGAATTTTTGTTTGCGCTTACATTTACACTAACCAACCAGGCTCGGACGGTGCCGGTTTCTCTGGCGCTGTTCAGCGGAGCGAGCCAGCACGAATTGCCCTGGGGATTAATCATGGCAGCCAGCGTTCTGGTGACGTTGCCGTTGGTACTACTGGTAGTTATTTTTCAAAGAAGAATTATATCCGGTCTGACAGCCGGAGCTATCAAGGGATAATTGATAAGCGCGCAGAAACTATGCCACGCCTAATCTATGAGCCAAACTGTAACTGTGCTAAATTTAGAGGAATAATTGAAGGAACGTCATGGTAATTCTAGATTTTGAAAAATCAATTTTTGAGCTGGATGAAAAAATAAAAGAGCTGAAAAATCTAAACACGAAGGATCTAAGTATATTAGAAGAGATCAAACGTATAGAGTCGAAACAAAAAAAACTGCTAAAAAAAATATATGCCGAATTAAGTCCATGGGAAAAAGTTCAGGTGGCTCGACATCAGGATCGTCCTAAGACATCCGATTACATCAGCGCATTGGTGGACGATTTTGTTCCATTGGCCGGAGATAGAACCTTTGGTAACGATCTGGCCATTACAGCCGGCATTGGCCGGTTCCATGGGCTCTCTGTGGCCATTCTTGGTCATGAAAAAGGTCGCGACACAGAAGAAAGAATAAAACACAACTTTGGCATGCCGCATCCAGAAGGATACCGAAAGGCATGTCGACTAATGGATCTGGCGGATAGGTTCGGTATACCTCTTATTACATTCATAGATACCGCCGGCGCTTACCCTGGAGTTGGAGCGGAAGAGCGTGGACAGTCGGAGGCAATTGCTAAATGCATAGAGCGGGCTCTAAAATTTAGTCACCCCATTGTAGCTATTATTATAGGTGAGGGAGGATCCGGCGGAGCAGTAGCCCTGGCAGTGGCCAATGTGATTGCCATGTTGGAGTACTCGATCTATTCGGTGATTTCGCCGGAAGGTTGTGCGTCTATTCTCTACCGTGATGCTGCAAAAGCAGAAGAAGCAGCCAATACTCTGCGATTAACATCTCAGGACCTGTTGAAATTTAAGATGATAGATTGTATCATAAACGAGCCAGTTGGTGGAGCTCATCGGGATCCGAGTGCGGCAATAGTAGCCGTTGGCGACTGTATAAAGTCGTCATTGTTGTCAATGTCCAGTGTCGGAAGTCCTAGAAAGCACAGAACAGATAAATTTCTAGCCTTTTGCAGGAGTTATAAGGGGTAGCGTCGTGTTGGTCGTAGATAAAAAATATGAGAGCATTTGTGGGGCCGTTGGAAACGTGCTTACCTGGTACAGTTTTGCGTTGCTTATGCCATTTCTACCAATTCTATCACAAAAATTTCTATCGTACGGAGATCAGTGGCTCTGCTCCATTTTAAGTTTTTTGAGCGTATCAGTTGGATTGTTTGTGCGTCCGATTGGGTCGGCAATTTTCGGTCCCATAGGCGATAAAATTGGACGGCGGCGCGCTCTATCTCTGTCGATTTTATTAATGGCAGTTCCAACGATTATGATGGGAATATTACCGGACGCTAGCCAATGGGGAATTGCGGCATCGTTGATTTTTGTTTTTCTACGGATACTTCAAGGCACATCCATGGGGGGCGAGTACTCCACATCCATGGTGCATTTCGTGGAGTTGGCGGAAAATAATCGGCGTGGATTTTTCGGAAGTTTTAGCGACGCCGGCAGTCAATTGGGTGTGCTGTTAGCTGGAAAATCACTTATACTCTTATATCTTTTTTTTACGGAGAAAGAAATTTATGACTACGCCTGGAGATATCCGTTTCTGGCTGCTTTTCTATTAATACCGTTTGCCTTCATTTCCACTTCCAGTTCCTGCGACGCGCCGAAGAAAGAAAAAAACACATATTCCATAGCCAAATCGCTGTTTGCTCACAAAAAAGAAGTCTCTTGTACGTTCGCAATAACTTCGTTCAGCGCCATTGGATTTTATACGCTGCTTACGTTTCTGCCGTATTTTTTTGTGAGGGAGAACATACTTACGCTGAATGAGGCTACCAAATGCAGCATAGTTGCAAATGTATTTATCGTTGTTTCAGCTTTGGGTTGCGGATATCTATCTGACATTTTCGGTAGAAAAATTTTTTTAATAGGCGGGATGCTTGGAGTTTCCGCTAGTATGTATTTTATATTTCTAACACAGGCGAAATCGTTTTATCTGTTGATGTTTTTTCACGCGCTCTACGGCACGTTTCTTGGCATGTATTTTTCAAGTAGGGCGGCGTTTTTTTCTGAATCGTTTCCGCGGCGCGTGCGTTGCACCGGAGTCTCTCTTTCCATGAGTCTTGCGCAGGCTATCATTGGTGGATCGTCCACATTAATAATGAATTATTTTACGTCCATTTCGGAGAAATTATCCGTAATTCCAATAACAATGGTGGCTATTCTTGGAATATTTGCGGTATCAATTCTTGAGGACAGAACGGGCAAGGAGTTGTTGGATTAGGAAATAAAACGGAGAAGAACGCTATGGTTGTTGGTAGTAGAACGAAAAAATTTACGGAATCCTTGTTCATATGGGGAGTCGCCAGCATATTCTACCTATACGAGGTGGTTCTGCGCGTGTCTCCGAGTGTTATGACCAATGATCTCATGTGCCACTACGGCATAACCACCGGCATGCTTGGCATGATGATCTCCTGCTTTTATTACCCATATGCTCTGCTGCAAGTCCCCTGCGGGCTAATCCTGGATAAAATTGGTCCACGGAATCTTATAGGATTTAGCGCGATTTTGTCTGTTGTTGGAGCCGTTTTGTTCGCTACAACGAAACAGGTGTATGTTGCCCAGCTGGGCCGTTGTTTTGTTGGTGCCGGAGCCGCATGCGCCTTCGTGTCCTGCCTGCAAATTGCGTCCGTGGTATTTTCCAGCAAATATTTTGCCATATTTGTCGGCATAACCAATATGATGGGAACCATGGGCGGGCTCTGCGCTGGTTTTCCGCTGGCCATGTGCGTTAATTCGATCGGCTGGCAAAATACCACATTTGCGTTGGTGTTCATTGGAGCGTTCATAGCGCTGTTGGTGTTTCTAGTCGTGCCAAAAACAGTAACAATGCAGAAAAAAACAAGAGATTATAGAGCATTTCTGTCCACCTTCGCCGGCGTTATAAAAAACAAGCAAATCATACTGCTGGGATTGGTTGGCGGTTGCATGTATCTTCCTATTTCCGTTTTTTCCGAACTCTGGGCTGTGCCGTTTTTCATGACCAAATATAATATGAGCAGCGAAACTGCTTCTCTTGCCTCTTCGATGATCTTTATTGGATTT
>JAITRK010000019.1 GCA_031288435.1 Holosporaceae bacterium | reverse complement strand
ATTATCGTTGTACTTGGCCGTGGCACCTGCAATAATTTCCACGTTGCATAATAATTTTTAAACACGACTCTAAAAAGGCGGATTAGCGACATGGATACCGTAAAAAATATATGTACCCTGAGCAAATCTTTCGGGCTACCGATTTATTTTTACAAAAACGATAGAGTATACTACAGCGATTATATGAGAATAGTTTGGAATGATTTTCTAGAATATACGATGAATGGTAAAGGTATTACCGCTGACATATCCGAGCCGCACTTGCTTCCGGACTGCGGGATCATTTTGTATCCCTCGGCAAATGTGCGTGAGGTAAGCATTGCCAAGGACCTGGCTGCGAAAAAGTTCAGTCTGCTGAAAAGAAAAGCTGCTACCAACATCTATATTTACGACGGGAAACGCACTAAATCGGAAGAGATTCAGAAATCGGAAGAAATTCAGAAAAATGCTAAAAATTGAGCTGCGCATCTTTGTGTGTTAAATCTGCATTTGGGTATTACCTGATCTCCCACCATCTGTGGAAAGATTGAGGAGGATCTTGTATATCAACGACTTCGCCCATTACTGGCGTTAGGAGCTTGAAGCTACGACCGCGACTTGCGGCGACAATACGTCGGTATGGATCGTTCCAGGCATGATTGCAGATGCAAAATTTACCGGAGTGAACCGGCAGAACGGCTTTCGCATGCAAATCTTCTGCGCCCTGAGCACTTTCCTCCGGCGTCATGTGAATGTATTTCCATTTTTGATCGTATTGACCGGTCTCCATAATGGCCAGATCGACTTCGCCGAACTTTTTTCCAATTTCTGCAAAGTGCGGACCGTATCCGCCATCGCCGCTATAGAAGACTCTGCGATTGCCAATTTCTAGCATGAATCCGGCCCAGAGTGTTTTGTTGCGAATTAGTCCACGTCCGGAAAAATGCCTTGCCGGCAACACATGAACCGTAAAACTTGGCTCGGGGCATAATTTTTCATACCAGTCAGCTTCGTGAATAATTTCTGGAGCGAATCCCCAATATTCAAGATGTGCACCGACTCCAAGTGGGCATATAATCGCCTTCAGTTTTGGTTTTAGGGCAATAAGGGTATGGAAATCCAAATGATCCCAGTGATCATGAGAAATGACGAGGTAGTCGATTTCCGGCATGTCCTTGGCGGTACATTGATATTCCACTTCAAACGCCCGGTTTAGAAAAAAGAACGGAGCAGCGTAGGAGCTAAAGACCGGATCCAGCAAAATTCTTTTTCCGCCGAGTTGCAGAAAACAGGACGAATGGCCGAGCCACACCACTAGATCGCGGTTTCTGTCCAGAGACCTTAGATCCGTTCTGACGACCGGTAAAGCACGCGGCGGCCTCAGGCTATTTTTGGATCCAAATAGACGTTCCCAAAGAAACGATAGCAAGTCACCTTTGCTAGAAATCATCTGAATAATGGGCGGCATTTGGTTACGGAATTCGCCATTTACATAGTTAGGCGACGCCATGATGCGTTTAAGGCGCTTTCCATCTGGAAGTTTCCCACATCTAGTTGGAAAAACCGCTCCGAAAAACACCACTGCTCCGATAGAAAACACAATTGCTGCTACTTTGCCCCAGGCGTACCATTCTTTGAAGTATTTTTTTTCCATTATATTTTTCAGAACTGCCTCTGTTGGTCAAATCACAGATTAGCAGTCCAAAAACCCGGAAGCAATCTTTTAATTGCAACTGGCGACAAATAAAACAACGCCAGGTTGAGTTTGCCTCAGCCTGACGCTGTTTTTACTACTTCTACTATAATAAAATATAACAGAGCTGCGATGCAAATTAGGCAGCGCCGTTATTTTTTATTTAATATATTTTTGGCTTCCTCAATGGATTCTTTAAATCTCCTTGCGGTGGCAGCTGTAATATCGTTACTGGCTGCTGTTACCATATCGTTAATCTGCTTTCCGTTTCCTACAGCACGAACAATTGTGTCGCGGGTAACTTCCGAAAGTTTCGCAGATGCATCGGAAGGCTTTGAGCCCAAAAGACCGCTGGTATCGGCTATCATTTGCTTAACAAAAGCCGCTTGAAGCTTCGCAATTCCATTACAAACTTCCAAGGACATCTTGTTGATGAGCCCCAATATTTCCAAATTCTTTTTATATGAATCGAGGATTGCGCTCGTATCGAAAGTAGGAATTTTAAAATTTGCAAAAGGATCGTCCTTTGCTTTTTCTGATGTGTTTGCACTTGTTGAGGTCGCCATATGTCATCTCCTTAAACTAAAACACCGTTACAACAAACCAACGCGAAACCTATGTTTTAATCATCGCGCCAAGCCAAGATTATAAAAAACAAAAGAAATAATCAACATTTATTTTAATAAAAATATTTTTAATAAAAATAAATGCCTCATATTTTTAAATTTTATATTCCAGCGATAGTTACAATATATACATCGATATATCTCTCTGTTCCGCAAGCTCACCGACTTTTTCTTCCACATATTTTGTGTCTATCAGCACTGTCTCGCCGCTTTTTTTATCGGCGTTGAAGCTTATATCTTCCAGTAATTTTTCTATTACCGTGTGAAGGCGGCGGGCGCCGATGTTCTCGATGCTGCGATTGACAATGGCTGCAACACCGGCGATCTTCCGAATGCTATCGTCGGAGAATTGCAGCTCGACGCCTTCTATTTTCAGCAACGCCTTGTATTGCTTAATCAGGCTAGTTTCTGTTTCTAGGAGAATTCTAACAAAATCGTCTTCGGTAA
>JAITRK010000010.1 GCA_031288435.1 Holosporaceae bacterium | reverse complement strand
TTTATGACAATCATTCTACGGACGTCTTCGATGAAGATGGCAGGCTATTCGTTCACCCATGTTACATTACAGTGGTCGTTACGTCACGCTCTGCTAATCTAAAAGACGCGGTAAAAATTGCAATTAACCAAGCAAATAGCCGCTTTGCGCCTGATTCTGTACATGATGGTATGCCTGTGGCAACGAGCGATGACGTACTCGATAAAATGTCAGGAGAGATGAAGCCTATTGTCGCTGATAGTATAAGCAATAATACTAGTCGCAATGCAATTTTTTGCAATGTACCAGGACCATGGCTTATCCGTGAATTTTTAGCCGTCGATCTTGGTTTTATACACGATCTAGCAATCGAAATGCAAAAACGCGACCTAGCAAGCGAAATTCTAGAATGCAACCCAATGATCGAAATGCTAAGAAACAGCGAAGATCAATCGTCAAGTGTGGAACATTTGTTGCCCGATATAAAATCCATTGGTGTAACGCCGGCCAACGAAGACAAAAAGGTGTCTTTGCTTGTTAACGCAAAATATAATGAGCGTAAACGTTCAATAATATCCGAAATATCCGAAACGAAAGGAACGTTCGAAACGTCCAGCATGGGCATGATTATTCCTAATCCACAAAGTGCTCCTTCTAGTAGTGGGCCGGTACAGCAGATGCCGTTTATGGGAGGAAGCAATTACTCATCGATTAGCACGCCAGCCAGTCGATATTTTCCCACCTCACAGTTAGTCCCTTTTTCTAGTAGACACAAATACGAATCACCGAAAGTTAAAAATCGTAATTTACTGGAAATTATAAATCGTAATTTACTGAAAGCTAAAAATCGTAAATTACCGGAAATTATAAATCATAAATTACTGAAAGTTAAAAATCGTAATTTACCGGAAATTATAAATCGTAATTTACCGGAAATTACAAATCATAAATTACCGAAAGTTAAAAATCGTAATTTGCTGAAAGTTAAAAAATTGTCATTAACGCCTACGCCATCACCGTTTGCAATAAATATAGCCGCTATTGATGTATCGAAACAGTCGCCATCGTCGGTCCTGCCGCAAAATGTACAAGTACCAGTGCATGCTCGTGAAGTTTATTGTGCAAACGCTCCGACGAGCATTACCTGTGAATGCCTCAGTTTTAACAATGGAACTACAGCAAGAATTGTAATTCGAGAGTTTCTTATCATTGAAAACAATTTAAAAGAACATAATACTCTTCATGACAATTATTGCAATGACAATAATAAAGTAAAGTTTCCATTTTCGCCAAACGGTTACATTACTTATAATGCTACTGGCAAGTATAAAAAAGAATACACATTCTTGACAGACGATCCATTTAACGCTCACAGTAATATCTTTTTCCCCGACATAAAAGGATGGGCCGATGAAAACCTTGGAGAAAGTTTAGCCTCACCTCACTCACAGAAAGCTTTGTTTCAGATATACCTCTATAGTTATTATATATGGCCACCTAAAAAATAAAGTTCCCGCACTTTAGTTTAGCCGCAGTGATGCTCATATTCTTTTTCACTGCGGCCTCTCGCCAGATTAACCAGGTAGTTCTGTTGAATTGATAGTGGTTTTTGTTCTACAATGTCTGCGAATTACCGAAGAGTGAAAATAAGATGAAGCAGAATACGTGCACATTTGCCGGAACTATCTACGAAAACGCAAGATCCTGGCCGTTTGAAGAGGCGAAGAAATTGCGGCTGCGCAGCGAGGCAATTCAAAAAAAAGGATTCGCTCTACTGGAAACCGGCTACGGGCCGTCCGGGTTGCCTCACATTGGCACTTTTGGCGAAGTAGCAAGAACGTCGTTTGTTAAACACGCTTTCCAATGCCTCACTGGCCTGGAGGCAAAAATATATGCATTTTCCGACGATAGGGACGGTCTACGCAAAGTCCCGGATAATATTCCAAACAAAGATA
Organism: Holosporaceae bacterium; assembly: GCA_031288435.1. The sequence goes on along the minus strand of JAITRK010000010.1, from coordinate 5,886 downwards.
TGGTGGCCAAATATTTGGGGTATCCATTAACTGCCGTTCCTGATCCGTTTGGTTGTCATGCAAGCTTTGGCGAGCACAATAACCATAAGCTTATGAATTTTTTAGATTCTTTTGGATTCGAATATGAATTTCAAAGCTCGACGGATTGGTACAAAAGCGGAAGATTTAACGATGTACTGCTGAAAGTCCTTCATCATCATGAAGAAATATTAGAGGTAATGCTGGCAAGCCTTCGGGAGGAAAGAGCCGCGACCTACAGCCCATTTCTACCGATATCGCCAAAAACAGGAAGGGTACTGCAGGTAGCAATCGAAAAATATGATAAAAATGCCGGAACAATTCTATTTCGAGACGAGGACGGTACTCTGACGGAATTGCCGGTCACAGACGGGCACTGCAAAATGCAATGGAAAGTTGATTGGGCCGCCAGATGGGTAGCCCTTGACGTAGACTATGAAATGGCCGGCAAGGATCTCATAGATTCCGTAACGCTTTCGTCAAAAATATGTAAAATTCTCGGCGGAACTCCTCCGGCTGGGTTCAACTACGAACTATTTCTGGACGAAGATGGCAAAAAAATATCGAAATCCAAGGGAAACGGCGTAAGCGTGGACGAATGGCTTCGCTATGCGCCACACGAAAGTCTCGCCAATTACATGTTTGCCTCGCCGCGTAGCGCAAAAAAATTATATTTCGGCGTAATTCCAAAGCAGGTAGACGATTACCTGTCTCACCTAAGAAATTATGATTTGCAAGACAATGAAAAACGAGTTGATAATCCCGTTTGGCATGTCCACGGCGGAACTCCACCGAAGGTCGACGGCGATATATCTTTCTCGCTGTTACTAAATCTGGTTAGTGTATGCAATACTGATAGCCCAGAAGTGCTGTGGGGGTTTATTAAGAAATATTATAGCAGCGCCACTCCGGAAAGCGATCCATTTTTGGATAAATTGGTCAGGCACTCCATAAACTACTACCAGGATTTCGTAAAGAACAAAAAAGTCTATTCCGCGCCCAACGATCTGGAGCGGTCGGCTCTGGAGGATTTATTGAGCGAACTAGAAAAATTTCCGCCGGAAAAAGACGCCACCGCAATTCAAAATGTGGTGTTCGAGGTTGGCAAGCGGCATCCAAATATTGGCACTCTAAGACAGTGGTTTATGGTCCTATATCGCCATCTGTTTGCGCAGGAAGAAGGACCGCGGCTTGGTACGTTTATGGCTCTCTACGGTATAGATAACAGCAGAAAGCTCATACAAGACGCATTGGCCAGGCAATGAAAGCGTTGTCCAAAAAGAATACGGCACTGCGTCAGGTAATTGAATGGTTTGTGGAAGCTGGCGTATCAGATATAGTCTGCAACGACAACTCCGGCAACGGCTCACAAAAACAACCACTGTCAACGCTGGCAGAACTGAGAGAAGCCATGGAGAAGGTTAATATTTCCATAAAGGAATGCGCGCTTAATATGGTCTTCGGCATTGGCAATGAAAACGCCGACCTGCTACTGCTGGGAGAAGCTCCTGGCGCGGAAGAAGATAGGCAGGGAATCCCGTTTGTTGGACAAAGCGGTCAATTGCTTGATAAAATTCTGGCAGCCATTGGGCTTGATCGTTCCATGGTTTACATAACAAATATATTGCCGTGGAGACCACCGGGAAATAGAACCCCAACGCCGGAGGAGGCGGCACTGTTTAGACCCTATGTGTTGCGTCATATTTCTCTGGTAAATCCGAAGTTGGTAGTGTGTCTTGGAGGCACCGCATCCAAAGCGCTTCTACAAACCAATAGTAATCTGTCTCAGCTACGGGGGAAATTTGCAAAAGTAGAAGGCGTGGCTGCGGAAATATTTTCCACGTTCCACCCAGCATACCTATTGCGATCTCCTTCGCAGAAGAGAGAAGCCTGGATAGACTTTTTAACAGTAAGGCGTAGAATGTCAGAAATCGTAATCGATGGATCATAGAATGAAAAAGAGTAAGGCCAGGGTATCTGTTATAGTTCCTGTGTATAATGTCGGGAAGTTTTTACGGCGGTGCCTGGATTCACTTATAAATCAGACTATTAGAGATATCGAGATCATCTGCGTAGACGATGGCTCACGGGATAATTCTCCGGAAATTCTAGAAGAATATCGGAAAAAAGATAAGCGAATTCTGGTAATAACCCAGGAAAATTCCAGCCTTGGCGCAGCTAGAAACAGCGGAATGGATGTTGCCAGCGGGGAATATATTGGTTTTGTCGACGGCGATGACGAAGTGGATCTAAATTATTTCGAGGCGCTATGTGCCGTCGCTAAAAAATATGACGCCGATATCGCCTGCTGCGGATTTACGCGGCGATATCCGCATTCCACCAAAAGCAGAAATAAGCTGAAGATAAATGCCGAGGGCGTATTCGAAGCTAGAAATGATAAATTCCGCGTTACCGATACTCCAAATCTATGCCAGGTTTTTAACAAAATATATAGAACGTCCGAACTGCAAAGGCTACAGCTAAGATTCCAAACCGGAGTATATTTTGAGGATGCGTACTTTTCACTGAGAGCGCTGCTGTTCATGAAAAGATTGGCAGTTACGCCGCATACTAATTATCGCTACTGGGTTAACGAAACGTCGATTACTCGCAGCCCTTTCACCGATTGGAAGCAACAATGCCAGTTGAAAGCGCGGGAAGATTTTATCGCTTTGGCTCACGAGCATTATGTAATCCGCGACGAAAAATATTTCATGAAATATAAAAAATTCTACAGCATATTTGGCCTTTTGTTGATGAAGGTGTGCGTATGGGAAACCGTACGCAAGTATTTTTTGTTTGGAATTATTGAGGTATGGGAAATCAGAAAGCGACTGTAACGTTAGTAGCGGCTGCACAGCCAAAAATATCTGTTATTATACCGGTATATAACGCCGAAAATTTCATTGAAAGGTGTCTGGATTCGGTGACGAATCAAACGCTGAGCCAGTTGGAGATTCTATGCATAAATGACGGCTCTACAGATAACTCATTGAGAATCCTAGAAAAATATGCCTGCCGAGATTCGCGAATCACGGTCATTAATCAGGAAAATTTCGGCCCGGGAGCCGCCCGTAATGCCGGATTGGCGGCAGCCAGCGGCGAATATCTTGGATTTGTGGACAGTGACGACTGGATAGGTGAAAATTTTTTCGAAAAATTATACGAAATCGCTCACACATACGAGGCTGACGTCGCCGCCACAAATATTATTCGAGCCTATCCGTCCGGTCGCCGTAGAAATAAGGTAACCGTGCGTGAAAATAACGTCTATAGCTCCATCAGCGACAAATTCGCAGTCACCCAGACTCCGCGCATGTGCTATATTTATAACAAAATATATAAAGCCGATTTTATTCGAAAATTAAATATAACATTTCGCGCCGGCGTATGTTTTGAAGATATAGATTTTTCTGTCAGGGCGTTATTTTTTGCGAAAAGACTGGCGACAACCTCTGAAGCAATCTACTATTACGCCGTCAACAAACTTTCCATGACGAGGTCGAAGGAAACCGACAAGATAGTGCGCGATCTACTGCTTTCCCGCGAAATAATAACTGATTTCGCAGAAAAACATGGCGTGTATTTTGATAACAAATATCAGATGAAGCGGAAAATTAGGTACTCATTACTGGGAATATGCCTGCTGGAAATACACGAATGGAACACGGCCAAAAAGTTTTACCTATTTGGCAGTATTCTTTTTTTTGAGATAAAACAATCCCTATAGTTGTTCCGAAGCTTCTATTCTATATCTTGACGCCGTTTAGTTGTAGTTTATCCAGCACGGTCGAGCATTGGCATTTTCCAACGGTAACGGTGGACGATCGAGACGAAAGTATTCGATCTGCCAAAGGCGCGATGTCCTCCGGAACAATGGCGTTTATTTTCGCCAGAATTTCTTCGTTATCCACCAGTCGACCAAATATCTTCATTTGGTTAGCCATTTGCTCGCAGGATGTGCTCCCATTTTCTCCGGACATCAATAGGCTAGCCCGAAACTGCGCTCTGGTAATTTGGAATTCTTTTTCCGAGATTCCGTCTCTCATTTTAACGATTTCGCTAGCCACCACATCTGACAATTCTGCCAGCTTATCCGCAGTGGTCGCCGTATATACGCCAAAAATTCCATTTTTTTTGTAGGACGAGGAAAAAGCATATATCGAATAGCATAGCCCTCTTTTTTCGCGAGCCTCCTGAAACAGCCTCGACGACATACCGCCGCCGAGAATCGATGTGAATATGGCCATGGTATAATAGTCAGGATCAAGCTGTGCTACTCCTTCAAAGCCGACGATGGCGTGTACCTGTTCCAGTTCTCGAACATCCGAATGTGCGCCGCCGATGTATTTATATTGTGCATCGTGCTTCGGAGACGCCTCCGATCGAAATGCGCCTAGACTCTCGCTAGCCAACTCAATCAATTGATCGTGGGACACATTTCCGGCGGCCGCAAGAATTATGCCGTCGGCGTTATAGTATTTCGCCCTATATTGGCGTAGATCGGCGGCCGTTAACCGAGCCACCACGCCCTCGTGACCAACGATTGGAAATCCAATGGATTGATCGCCAAAGCATACCGATTGGAAATGGTCAAATACAATATCGTCCGGCGTATCCCTGACCTGGTACAATTCTTGAAGTATCACGCCTCTTTCTCTTTCCAACTCTTCCGGCAAAAACGTCGGATTCTGAAGAATATCGGCCAGAATATCCAGAGCGATTTTGCAGTCGTTTCCCAATACCTTGGCAAAATATGCGGTTACTTCCTTTGAAGTATAGGCGTTAAGGTATCCGCCAACCGCTTCTATTTCTTCAGCGATTTGCTTTGCGCTACGCGATGTTGTGCCCTTAAAGGCCATGTGTTCGAGAAAATGCGAAATTCCGCTGTTGGTTTTATCTTCACGCACGCCGCCCGCATCTACCCAATAGCCGACGGATACGCTCTCAAAACCTTCTATGGTTTTGGTAACGATGCGCAGGCCGCTGTCCAATGTGGTTGACTTACTCGAGCTCATTTTTGTTTCTCCATATTTGAGTTACCGATAGATCTTTGAGGCTCCACAATGTACTCAAACAATCTGCTTTTAGCAATTCTACCTTCATTTCTACCTTCATTTGAAGCTTGCGAAGATCGTTGCGCGTCATGCTGCGCGTCTTCTGGTATGAAATGATCTACGGCGGTATTGCATACGTTTTTGGGCTGGCTGGCATGAAAAATAGGCTTTGTTCCGTTGTGTTTTTTGTTTTTGGAAAGTTTTATGAATCCTGCTTTCAGCAGCTTAGTCACGTGAGAATCCCTTTGTCTGGCGCTTTTTTCCCCAAGAATAACGACTATCAATTTATCCTTTCCGTAGCGGGCAGAAATCGCCACATTATAGCCGGATACAGCCAAAAACCCGGTTTTTATGCCGTCCACAATTATGCCATCCTTGATCCCAAGTAATTTATTATGATTTCCATACCATTTTTTCCTAAAATAGAATTTTTTGGTGGAAAAAAAACTGTAATAGTTGCTGCACTCCGTCATGAGCGCCCGCGATAGCTTAGCCATATCTCGAGCAGTTGTCAGTTGTTCCTGATTTTTCCAGCCGGATGGATTTTTAAAAACCGTTGACGTCATTTTTAGCCGTTTGGCTTCCCGATTCATTAGGGCTATAAAACGCGGCATGGATCCACCTGCCAGATATTCCGCAAGAGCTACTGCAGCATCGTTAGCAGATTTAGTGATCATGGCCAGGATGGCGCTGCGAACGCTAACGACGTCCCCGACTTTCAGCCCAAGCTTGCATGGCTTCTGGGCTGCGGCAACCGGCGAGACTTTTATCATTGAGTCTAGATTGATGATCTTTTTCCTGAGTAAATGAA
>JAITRK010000069.1 GCA_031288435.1 Holosporaceae bacterium | reverse complement strand
CGAATTGGGAGACGGCGATTTCTGCGTTATCGCAGCTGAAATAACGGAATCGTGCCCGAAAATCGGCCAGAGTTTTTCCTCAATGGGCGTTGAGGAGGCCATTTCCCCGATTTTTATTAGCAAAAACGGCGTTGTAAATCCAATCAGCAGTAAAATAGCGATTGGAGATCGCCTGCTATTGCTGGCGGAAAAGAAATCCGTGGGCAAATTGAAAAGAAATTTCTCTTGTCGTTATTATTGAATTATACTTGGCGAGCATTTGATAATGGAAGCAGCTGCTATGACCAGCAATTTTGTGGAAATTTTGCGTATCAACGGAGCCTTCGGCGTGCGCGGACTCCTGAGAGCAATACTTTTTTCAGATAACATAAAAAGGTACAAAAAAATATATAACAATCACGGAGACGCATTTACGTTTAGAGTTGTGCGGTTTATTTCCGGAAATAACGTTGTGCTTTCGTTGGATAGCGTATCGGATCGATGCGCAGCGGAGGCTTTGAAGGGCGCCAGCTTCTACGTCCATAAGATAGACCTTCCACAACTGTCGGATTCGGAATTTTATCTCTGCGATTTAATAGCAAAACCGGTAAAAATAATAGGCCGAGACGACTTCGGCGGCGCCGTGGTTAATATACATAACTTTGGAGCTGGCGATCTACTGGAAATTTCCTGCGACAACGACACGTTTTTTGTTCCGTTTACTCGTGAAAATTTCCCGGACGATGGTGCAACAAGCATTAGCATGACAGAGGATGCGTTTAATCGCTATAAAAATTGATGTGGCAGGCTACGGTTTTTACTATTTTTCCAGAGGCGTTTCCTGGGAACCTCGGCGTATCTAACATTGGCAAAGCTTTGAAACTCGGCCTTTGGCAGTTGAATCTTGTAGATTTAAAAGAATTTCCAACAAAATCTGATAGAATAGACTCCACGCCATACGGCGGAGGCGCGGGAATGTTGCTGTCTCCGCTAACATTCGAAAAAGCCTACAACTCTCTATCGGCTAAAGCGCAACAGCACCGAAAAATTTATCTTTCCCCGCGCGGTAGGCAATTGCGACAACGCGATATTGATGAATTCAGCGCATCTCCTGGAATTGTGCTGCTATGCGGAAGATATGAGGGCGTGGATCAGCGAATCATTTCTTCCTACGAGTTCGAAGAGGTATCCATCGGCGACTTTGTTCTGATGGGCGGCGAGGCTGTGGCAATGGTTATAATAGAGGGCTGCGTACGATTATTGCCTGGCCTGGTGGGAGAAGTAGAATCGCTGGACAACGATTCGTTCCGAAACGGATTATTGGAATATGATCAGTACACGCGTCCCAGAGAATTCCGCGGCCTGTCTGTTCCGGAGGAGCTTGTGTCTGGGCACCATGAAAAAGTAAAAAAGTTTCGACTAGATCAATCAAAAAAAATAACCATGATAAGACGGCCAGATTTGTGGTCACAGTATGTTTCTTCTGAATTGAGTAAAATATGCCACAGGAAAAAACGCTAGCAGTATACGTTCACTGGCCGTTCTGTCTGTCCAAATGCCCTTATTGCAATTTCACGAGCTTTCCGGAAAATGATCGATCAATCTATCAAATCGTCGAGAATTTTCTTAGATTGGATCTAGAAAACGAACTGGCAAAAATTGGGAAGCGGCGCATCGTTAGCGTTTTCTTTGGCGGCGGAACGCCATCGCTAATGGCTCCGGCTGCCGTAGAGAGCATATTAAATGTACTGGAAAAAATGTGTCCAATGGATGACGATGTGGAAATTTCTCTGGAAGCGAATCCAAAAACATTTGATAAAGAAAAAATGCAAAATTTTCTGAACGCAGGCATAACCCGTATATCTCTTGGCATTCAAAGTTTTCAGTCCGAGAATTTGAAATTCCTAGGCAGAATCTACGACGGTTCAATGGCGCTGGCGGCGGCAGAAATCGTTGCTAATGTCTTTCAAAATTTCAGTATGGACTTCATCTACGGATATCAAAAACTGAAAGATTGGAAAAACGATTTATCAACGGCTCTAAGTTTTGGTCCTTTACACATTTCAAGCTATCAGCTTACCATCGAAGAAAATACGCCGTTTTTCCACCGGCAATCGAATGGTACATTGGCGATGGCGATGGATGAAGAACACGAATTAAAGCTCCATCATTTTACGCGCAAATTTCTGGAAGATAACGGCCTACGACAGTATGAGATTTCAAATTATGCCGCAGCTGGCTACGAATCCCGCCATAACCTGGTCTATTGGACCTACGGAGACTATCTTGGAGTCGGCCCAGGCGCTCATAGCCGAATTACGCTTGACGGGAAAAAACACGAAATCGAAAAAATCTCTCGTCCACAAAATTGGATGAATTCTCTCAAAAATGGCGACGATGGAACCTGTCATAGAAGGGCTCTATCTTCTTCAGAAGAATTTGAGGAGATACTTCTAATGGGACTGCGGCTAACAGACGGCATAAAATTAAATGAAAGACGTCTAACATTGCCGCTTCCTATGGAAAAAATACGATTCCTGCTGGAAAATAATTTGATGGAGAACGACAGAGAACGCCTGCGACTAACCTATGCCGGAAGAAATAGATTAAATTCCATATTGGAATTCCTGTTGACAGATCTGGATGCTGCCACTTCTGTATTGCCACCGTCGTCCACGTCCTGAAAAGATTAGGGGAACCGCATGTATTCCGCAAAAGAGATATTCGCAAAATATCACCGCAACACACTCCGCGAACTAGGACAGCATTTTATTTTCAATGAAAATATCAACAAAAAAATAGTTGCTGCAGCCGGAGACGTTGAGGGAAAAGTGATCGCAGAAGTTGGTCCAGGTCCAGGAGGCATTACACTGGAGCTACTAAAACTTCCACTGCAGAAACTTTATCTCGTGGAATATGATCGTCATTGGGCGGCCGTTTGGCGAGAACTACGGCCGGATTTCGGCAATAAACTGGAAATTATCGAAGCAGACGCACTGAATTTCGACTTGCACAGCATAGCTCCTCAAATAGTTCTCTCAAATCTTCCGTACAACATTTCCACCCAGTTGCTGTTTCGCTGGCTTCCGCGCTTCCATCTATGCGAAAAATTTATACTTATGTTTCAAAAGGAAGTGGCTGATCGACTCTATGCCGTCCCGAGATCAAAGGCCTATGGGAAATTGTCGGTTTTAGTTCAGTGGAAGTCCGCAGTCAAAAAAATTTTCGATTTAGAGCCCAGTAGTTTTTCACCGCCACCGCTGGTAAGGTCGTCGCTGCTACGTCTAGTACCGCATCAGCTGGATAAAGTGGAGCATCACGAATCCTACGATGGTTTTTCCCATATGATGGCAGATGTTTTTGCGCATCGAAGAAAAACCGTTATAAAGCCCCTGAAAAAATACTTTGCAAATCCGACGGAAGCTCTGTCGTTATTGGGATACGATCCATCTACCAGGGCAGAGCAAATAAAAGTTGAGGATTTCGTAAAGATATACAAAATGTATGTCCAAATGCTTACTGCCGATTGAATCAGAAGGGTTATCTGTTGTTAGCGAGGCAACGCTGCCGTAGGCTTTCGTAGAGTGCGACCGTAGCGGCCTGGGCAGCATTCAGCGTGCCAAATACGCTCCAGCTCGGTAGTTTCGCTAGGAAATCGCAGGATTCTCGAGTCAATCGCCGCAGGCCGGAACCTTCGCCGCCAACCACCAGAATAAATTTATCGTTCAGCGATACTTCTTCCAGAGTTTTAGCAGATTTTTCTTCCAGTCCGATACTCCAAAATCCATGTTTTCTGAGAAATTTTATGCTCTGCACAAGATTTACGACGCGAATTAGCGGTACCGCTTCCAATGCGCCAGACGCCGCCTTCGCAACGGCGGCTGTTAACCCGGGACCTCGATCCTCCGTCGTCACCACCGCCCGCGCTCCAAAAACCGCAGCTGACCGCAGAATACTGCCGAGATTTTGCGGATCCGTCACCTGATCTAAAAACATTATAGGGCGCATATCGGAGTCGTCTTCGACCATCTCCTCTAGACAATGTTCGCGCAGCCGTTTTACGTAGACGGCGCATCCCTGGTGCACAGATTCACGGCCAAAAAGTGTCGCGAAAAATTTTTCGTCAACGATTTCTCCGGTAGCGCCGCATTCTTTCTGAAATTCCACCGATGATTTCAGTAGCACAAATCGATGAATTTCGCGGGCAGGATTCTTCAGCGCTGCCTTTACGGCGTGTTTGCCGTACAGCCACTGGAGGTCTTTTTCTTTATTTCTATTTTTTGACATGAGTCGGCTTTACTAAACAAATTAAAAAAATTCTGAGAAGTTAGATCACAAATCTCTTCGTATGGTCTCTCCAGTAGCGCAGCCATTCTTGCAGCGATGTGCGTTAGAAAGGCCGGCTCGTTAATTTTTCCGCGCAGCGGTTCCGGAGATAAAAATGGCGCGTCCGTTTCAATTAGTAACCTATCAATGGGAACTGCTTTGGCAACTTCCTGGAGTTGCACGCTGTTTTTAAAAGTTATAACTCCGGAAAAAGATATATAAAATCCTAAATCGAGCGCTGCAAAGGCAAATCCCCTGCCGCCAGAGAAACAATGCATTACTCCGCGGGCACCGGCGCTGTGTCGGAGAATGGCAATTGTATCGGATTCGGCGTCACGGGAATGAATAGATACCGGAAGATCATGTTTCAGAGCTGCCGCCATTTGCAATTCAAACAACTCTTTTTGATTTTTTTCATGATTCTTTGCGTAGTGGTAATCGAGACCTATTTCACCAACTGCGACGCATTTGGAGTTGTCGACGCCATTGTCAATGGCGTCTGAAATTTCCTGCAATGAATACTTTTCGCAGTGCTCAGCGGCACTTAGCGGATGTACGCCGACAGAATGAAACACCATATCATGTGAAGCAGAAATGGACCGCAGCAAGTTCCATTCGGGTAGCTCAGTTCCTATATTCAACATGCACTCTACGCCGGAACGTTGCGCTCTTCCAATGATGGCTTCGCTGGAATAATCGCGATCGTCTGCTATCTTAGAAAATCTCGAGACATTTAGATGGCAATGGGAATCCACCAGCATAATTACGCTTCCTTTGGAAACAAAGGAAACGACTCGCCAAATGTCTGATTTTCGAAATTTATTTTTATTTCTTCAAACGATTTCCCACTAACCTTCATAAAATCGAAAATTTTCCGAGAAGTCTCTGGCAAAAACGGCGCCAGCCCAAACCCTATGGACCGTATGCTTTCGCACAGGACAGTTAGCACTTTGTTTAATTTATCCGTATCGCGCTTAACAAGTTCCCATGGCCTGGCGTCGTTGATGAATTTATTGGATTCGGCAACTAGCTCCCAGGCTGTATTTAGCGAGCCATACAGATCCTGTCTATCCATTAGAGGACGAATCCTATCGATCAACGATCTGGCGCGTTCGAACAGTCCAGCCTCGTAATCGGAAAAATTATAGTCAACGGTAACGCTGCCGCCAATTTTTTGTATGAATACCAAAATCCGCTGCACTAAATTTCCTAAATCATTGGCCAAATCAAACGATATTCTTCTCTTGAGAGCGGCTTCTGAAAAATCGCCGTCTTCGCCGAATTTTACTTCCCGAAACAGGAAATATCTCATCTGATCCAGGCCATATCTATCGACAATCTCCATTGGATCCACAACGTTTCCAAGAGATTTTGACATCTTCTGCCCTTC
>JAITRK010000044.1 GCA_031288435.1 Holosporaceae bacterium | reverse complement strand
GTGCAGCTTAAGCATATATATACATCCGACAGTAACTTTTCGATCAAAAGGCTCTCCAGTGCGGCCGTCTATCAGCGTAACCTGACCGGAAGCATCAAGACCGGATTTCTGCAGCACATCTACTATTTCTTCCCCTCGGGCGCCGTCAAATACCGGCGTAGACACTGGAATACCATTCACGACATTCGAAGCCATTTCTGCTATTTCGTACTCAGACATGGAGTCTATCTCTTTTTTCTCGTCCGGAGTATCGTATATGTCGCTCAACTGATTTCTTAAATTTTTTATCAATTCGTCGTCGGATTGAATTGAGCTGATGATCTTTTTGATTTTCTCACCAAGCCCCTTGGAAGCCCAGCCCAAATGTGTCTCCAGGATTTGTCCCACGTTCATGCGCGACGTGACCCCCAGAGGATTCAGTATAATATCCAGCGGCGTGCCGTCCTCAAGATGCGGCATGTCCTCCACCGGAAGAATTTTCGAAACTATGCCTTTGTTGCCGTGCCTACCTGCCAGCTTATCTCCAGGTTGAAGTTTACGTTTATCTGCCACATAAACCCTAACCATTTTGAGAACGCCAGGAGCCAACTCGTCGCCCTTGCGGAGTTTCTCTACCTTTTCCTCAAAAGATTTTTGGAGTCTGGCTAATAGCGCGCCAAAATCAACGCCAAGATTAGCTATATCATTGGCGGCATCCCTATCGGAGACAATAATCTGCCTCCATTGGCCACGGGTCATGGAGCTCAGATAATCCTCAGTTATTTTTGCTTCTTTACATTTTACTGGAGCGCTGGAAACACTGTGGCCTATAAGCATATCGCGTAGTCGACGATAGTAGACGTCCTCTATGATCTTTTTCTCCGCATCCAGATCGTTTTTATAAGCCTCTATTTCTTTTTGCTCTATGGCGATTGCTCTTTCGTCTTTTTCTATTCCGCTTCTGGAGAAAATTTTCACGTCCACCACTGTTCCGCTAACACCCGGCGGAACGCGCAGCGACGAATCTTTCACATCTGCCGCTCTTTCTCCAAAAATCGCCCTCAGAAGCTTTTCTTCTGGAGTCATGGCCGACTCGCCCTTTGGCGTAACCTTGCCAACCAGAATATCTCCAGCCTGCACGCGCGCTCCAATATAAACGATGCCGGCTTCATCAAGACTTCGCAGAACGTCGTCTGAAACATTTGGAATATCGCGGGTAATTTCCTCGTTGCCCAGCTTTGTGTCCCGCGCCATAATTTCGAATTCCTCGATGTGAACAGAAGTAAAATAGTCCTCCTGCACCAACTTCTCGGAAATAATAATTGCGTCTTCGAAGGTGTATCCATGCCATGGCATGAACCCCACCAGCACATTCTGTCCCAGAGCCAATTCGCCTATGTCCGTACCGGCTCCATCGGCGATGACGTCTCCTTTTTTGACCACGTCCCCGCAGCGAACAAGCGGCTTTTGGTTCAGACATGTACTATGGTTGGAACGCTTATACTTTCTAAGATTGTATATGTCTACGCCGACATTGGAATCGTTGCCAACGGCGCGCACAACTATGCGATCCGCATCCACCTGATCCACTATGCCATCATTTTTGGCAGACACAACAACGCCGGAGTCTACGGCAACAACCATTTCCATGCCGGTGCCCACCAGCGGCGCCTGCGCTCGTAGAAGCGGCACAGCCTGACGCTGCATATTTGCGCCCATGAGAGCGCGGCTAGCATCATCGTTTTCCAAGAACGGAATAAGTGCAGCCGCTATGGAAATTGTCTGTTTCGGAGAAACGTCCATGTAGTCTATGGAACCGCGAGCCACATTAACGAAATCGCCGCCCCTTCGACACGTAACAAATTCTTCCCTGAATTCTCCGTCCGGAGAAAGAAGTGCGTTCGCCTGGGCAATGACGTATTTTTCCTCCTCCGAAGCGGAAAGATACTCAACTTTATCCGTAACTCTGCCATCTTCGATTTTTCTGTACGGCGTTTCTATGAATCCATATCGATTTATGCGAGCAAATACCGCCAGAGAATTTATAAGGCCGATATTTTGTCCTTCCGGAGTCTCGATGGGGCATATACGCCCATAGTGGGTAGTATGCACGTCGCGCACGTCGAATCCAGCTCTATCCCGCGTTAATCCTCCAGGACCAAGAGCTGAGATGCGCCTCTTATGCGTTATTTCTGCCAACGGATTCGTCTGATCCATGAACTGGGAAAGCTGCGAAAGCCCGAAAAACTCCCGAATGGCTGACGAAACTGGCTTTGCATTTATTATATCGTTGGGAACGGCATTCTCGATGTCAATGGAACCAATTCGCTCCTTTATGGCTCGCTCCATGCGAATGAGCCCTATCCTAAATTGATTTTCCAGCAACTCTCCGACTGATCTAATGCGTCTATTGGCCAAATTATCAATATCATCGATGGTACCAATTCCATCTTTCAATTGATGCAATACCTTTATTATTCTCAGGATGTCGTCTTTGGTCAGGATCCCAAGGTTCTCAGGTTTATCAACGCCTATCCTACCGTTGATTTTCACACGTCCCACCGCCGATAGATCATAGCGATCTTCATTAAAGAATAAATTGTTAAAAATTTCATGCGCACCGTCAACGGTTGGAGGTTCCCCAGGACGCATTACTTTGAACAACTCAATTAAAGCATCCTCGCGGTTGTTGCACTTATCGACGGCCAGCGTATTTCTTATATAGCCGCCAACTTCGGTATAATCGATACGCAAAACGGAAAACGTTTCTCCAAGCTCGATAATTTTGGTGATCAATGCCTCTGTTAATTCATCTCCGGCCTCGGCAATAACCATCCCAGTGTTTTGATCGATGATGTCGAAGGCGTTATATTTCCCAACTAAATCTTCTGTAAAAACAACGATTTCTTCTAGCCCATCACTCTTGAGTTTATGCGCTACCCTGGAAACAATTTTTTCGCCGGCAGCTACAACGACGTTACCGGTTTTGGCATCTATGAGATCTTTCTCCCGTTTGACTCCCCTCCAGTGTTCCGGATCATAGTCAATGTAAAGCATTCCCTTTTTGTTGTGCTTTACTTCATAGCTATCATAGAAATACGAAAGGATTTCTTCCTTATCCATTCCGTGTACTTCGTGTAATTTGAACTCTTTCTCTGGATTTTCCAGCCTTTCTTTCTCTGTGCTGGCAGATTCCAGCGCCATTAGCAATGTGGTGGCCAGTATTTTTCTCTTCCGATCTATTCTTATGTATACTAAATCCTTGGCGTCAAACTCAAAATCTAGCCAGGCTCCCTTATATGGAATTACGTGGGCAGCAAATAAATATTTACCAGAGGTATGCGTTTTGCCATCGTCATGATCGAAAAATACGCCGGGCGAACGCTGCATCTGGGAAACAACCACTCGCTCTGCTCCATTGACTATAAACGTGCCATCCCTCGTCATGAGCGGAAGATCACAAATATAGACGTCCTGTTCCTTTATGTCGTTAATGACTCTTTCTCCGGTGTCCTCGTCACTACACCATATAATAAGGCGAAAAACTGCTCGCAGAGAAGCGGCGAACGTTAGACCGCGGTTGCGGCATTCGTCTTCCGTATATTTTGGCTCATCCAGATGATAATTACAAAAATCAATCTGCGCCTTGCCTGTGGAATCAGTGATTGGAAACGAATCGTTAAACGCCTCCTGGAGACCGATGTCGCTTCTTAAATGCGCCGCCTTTTCGGAGCGCAGGAAACTCTCATAGGATTCTCTCTGCAATTCAATAAGATTTGGCAGCGTTGCCACCTCTCGAATGCGACCAAAATTTTTCCTGAATCTTTTTCGTTCAGTGAACGTTCTTCCCATAGAGAACCTCCCTGTAAAATCAATTGTAAATTACAAAAGAACCATCGCAAAATCGACAACGACATACTTGCCGATTGCAAAACACCACCACAGCACTTCGGCAAAAGCATTCACCATTCACATGAATACCAGCAACCGAGGACCTGCCAACCGAATGACATCCCCAGATCGGCAAAGCATCTATCACTCTATGCCGTCGAGCTATTTTTCTCGCCAACTTTTTTCTCTATAGTCCTTTTCATCTTCCTGAATCTTCCAGAAAGAATTTTTTCGGAAGACTTTAGCAAATAAGCATCCAAGCCGCCATTTTTTTCTATGGAACGTACGGCATTAGTCGACAATCTTGCCTTTACCCGTATACCCAACGCATCGCTAAGAAACGACACATTCTGGAGATTGGGAACAAACCTGCGACGCGTCTTGTTGTTAGCATGACTTACATGATTACCGTACAAAACACCCTTACCACTGAGCGAACAAACCCTAGACACAATATACACCTCGTAACCGACGATCCGTCTTGTACTACTAATCACTAAAAATGTCAACCTAGAACGACGCGTTGTAGGTAACAGCTACCTGGCCATAGAATCCGCGGCCAGAAAGTTTATATTCGCTATTGTGGCCATTCACATTTAACTTATATCCTACATCAAATCTACCACTATATTTCGCGCAGATGGCCTT
>JAITRK010000030.1 GCA_031288435.1 Holosporaceae bacterium | reverse complement strand
ACATTCCTTTGTGTGGCATGCGCAACGGAAGCCACGCCGGCACTGCTTCGCAGTAAATCATTCGACAGCGGGGTCCAAGAGATCTACAATAATGATAGTAAAAGTAAAATTAAAAGCTCATTTATCAACAAAATATGTGACAGCCATAGCATATTTAGCACAGCCAAGTTGAAAGAAATATTCAATGCAAAAAATGAGAAAAAACTGCAAGATAATTTAATAGATTTTGCCGATAAAATATTGAAGTATGCGATAAATATTCCTCGATGGAAAAAAGAGCTGAAAAAAATGTTTACTTCCGAGTACTCGGATAACTTGCTTAGCATCGATATATCCGCAGCACAGAAGAAATTGCAGGAATTGAGCGATAAAATTAAAAAGTTTGCCGAAAAATCCGTTCTATTAGCCGGCGACAAACAAAAGAAATCTGCAAATTCAGTAAAAGAGCCACCAAGTTATGACGAAGACGAAACTGAAAGCAAAAATGAAACAGTAGAAAAAGAAAGTGGTGATGAAATATCATTTCATGAGCCAGAAGTAGCAGCAACCAAAGACAAGAGCCCGGAAACAACAACAGACAAGAGCCCGGAAACAACAACAGACAAGAGCCCGGAAACAACAACGGACAAGAGCCCGGAAACAACAACAGACAAGAGCCCGGAAACAACAACGGAATCCGTGTCAGCGTCAGATTCGGATACTGGTCCAGGATCGAATCAGGATAGCCCAAGTCCAAGCCAGGAGTCTGTAGATGGAAGTAGTACAGCCGATGATGCTGCGGTTGGCGAATTAAAAACAGCAGAAGCTGAGGAAAGCGTTTCCTCTGCTGAAGAATCGTCGGATGTTGCCGAGATAACATCGCTGGAAGCCTCTCTAAAAGCGATAAAAGCCTCAGAGCTACAAGCCATTTCCAAAGAAAATGGAATATTTGAAATCGTAAAAGCCGAAATAGAGTTGTATAAGAAATTCAAAAAAGATTCGGATCACGATAAAGTCATCGAAGATGTAGAAAGAAAAATAAAGAAGGCTGAGGATGATTTTTCCACAGCAACATCAACCGAAGATATTAAATCTGCAGCCGATGCGCTGAGGCAAGCATTTGAATGTGATAAAGCATTATCATCTATACCAATCTACAAAATTTCTCCGCTAACAGAAGACGAGCAGAAATCGGTTATGCGTTTTGAGTTCAAAAAGGAATTGGAAAAAATTTCTGGTGAAGCGCTTATAAAAGAAAACGTAGATAAATTTATATCGCTGCTGTCAGAATCGAAGGTTAAGCTTGATCAACTAATTGAAATCCTGGAAGTTCTTTTAGCAGACAAGCTCACAGGCGATCAGAAAAAAATTGTTGAAAGCGCTCAGAAGAACATGAAAAGCGTCCAGAAATTACTAGATGAAAACGCAAATTTTGCCAGCGTTGTGTCTGCGCTTAGCAAAGCCCTGACAGCTTTCAATAAAGTTTCAAGCATTTCAACCACGTCCACCCATGTGGCTGATGCGGCATTTGCACGCGAAGCTTTCATTGCCCTTGCCAGAGCTTATGCCGATAACATATTTGGAAAGCTGCTACTTGAGATATCCGCCTATTTAGATAAGGCTAAATCTGCTCATATAGAATTGTCCAGCGACTACGAAGCAACTCAAAGGAGTGCGGAAGAGGAAAAGGAAAAAATCCACAAAGAGCACGGTGATCGAGTGTCCAAACTCAGCCAGAGCACCGCCGAAGATAGCCTGAAAAATAACCGTCTGAAACGAGCAGAAAATACGCGCGATCAGAAACTGCAAAAAATTGATAGTGATGTTAAAAGCAAGCACAATGAGGCAATGACGGCGCACAACCATGTAATTCTGGTTGGCGCGGCAAAGTCCTCCGTCGAGAATACCAAAAAAGCCATAAATGACGCCGACGGTGTGGAAAAACTTTTTGAAATCAGCAAAAAATTGATCGATGACGGTAAAAAATTGGAAACGGAAATAGAAGAAGAGCTTCTGGACAGCGGTTCTACAGAATTCACGAAAAAGATAGAAGGGACGTTCAATGTAAGTCTTGACGCCAATGAAGTCAATGATAGCTTCGAGAAAATCAAAGAGGCGAGTAAAAATATGGAAGAATAGCCACGGCCACCATTTATTTTCACTTGTGCTGAACGAGATTTAAACCCTAACTCTCCTAGCAGGGTTAGGGTTTAATATTAATACATGCACGAAGGGTTTAATAATGGTTTAATACATGCACGAACGGCCTCTATTAATCGGGTAATCCCATTTATTTGATTTTTGTTGCTTTTTATAGTAGTATTCCAGCATTGTAAGGAGCGGTGTTTATATGAATTGCGATCCAAAGTTGTTGAATGACATTTTAGGTGTTGTAGAGAAAGCCATTCGGCCATCCCTTCTGGCCGACGGCGGAGATATTTCCGTGGTATCGTTGGAGAATAGCACTTTGTATGTAAAGCTATCTGGAGCCTGCGCCCATTGTCCCTGCGCTGCCGAAACACTGAAAGGCGGTGTTGAAAATACCCTACGACGAATGGTATCTCCAGAACTTGTTGTGTTGGCTGTTTGATGTCCGGCATTTTCAATCGCAAAAATCTAGTCCCGCTGCTGGCAGCGTGGTTGATGCTTGCGGATATATCGGCAAAATCTGTTAAAGAAACAAATACACAGCCGAGCCCAAACGTTGTAAATGAACTGTTCGAAGGCTATCTGGTCAATCGTCAGCATGACGCCCTGTACCATCACATATTAAAAGACATAGATCTAAAAAGAAATAGCGCAGCCATTCCTGGCATTGCGCTGTGTTCAGTGAAGCGCGCCGACCAGGGAAAAAGCTCTGATCGAGAAGCATTTATGAAGGCCATTGCGTCCGTGGTAAATCGTATCAATGGCATAGTGCTGGATCATCGGCTATTCGTGATTGCAGTTCGTGATAAAACGCGCGCCGGCATAAAACTAACCGAAAAGGAAAACAAAAAGTTCCAGTTGATATGTTTGTTCTACCAATCAAACGATATCAGGGCGCTTCTGGAGAAAATAGGGCCGGTGTCAGTGTCTCTTGCTGTCGCACAGGCGTCGCTGGAGAGTGGCTTTGGTAGCAACGAAATACTGCACAGG
>JAITRK010000026.1 GCA_031288435.1 Holosporaceae bacterium | reverse complement strand
AAGGCGGTTACTTTAATGTGAAGGCAGAGGAAAAAATAGAAAATCAATACGAACATGACGGTAAAAAGGCGTCTCATAGAAATAAGCAGAGAATTTTCTTTGGAACCAGCCTGACGACCGACGGCATAAAAAATGCTCGAAAGGTAAATGTTAACGTATTAAGAACGGCTAAAGAAAGCTTGAAGTAGCTTCTACCTGATTTGGCAGGCCGTCTCTAACTTTGGAGAATTGCAACATGCTCGAAGTAAAGAAAAACGGCCTTCTGAGATTATTGCTTTGCGGTGATGTATCAGGAGAGCCTGGGCGGGCTGCGATACGCAGATATGTGCCAGCTCTCCGTCGGCGCGCTGGCATTGATTTTGTGATTCTAAATGTTGATAACTCCGCAGATGGATTGGGAATTACTCCAGAAATTGCTGTTGAATTCTTCGATTGTGAAGCGGACCTGCTGACCGGCGGCAATCATTTGTTCCATAGAGAAGAAATCGAGCCTTTTATTGTTACAGAAAAAAGGCTGCTGCGTCCGCTGAATCTGGATAAATCCATTGGCAACGGCATCTATGAAATTATAACGAAGGATGGCGTCAAAATATTGGTGGTGCATTTGCTAGGGCAGAAACATATGCCGCCGTCGTTGACGAGTGGCGATCCATTCGACTGCATGCATCGGCTACTGGACAAATATGTGCTCGGAAAAACCGTCGATGTGATAGTAGTAGATTTTCACGCCGAACAGACCACAGAGAAAAACGCTTTCGCTAATTTTCTAGATGGGCGCGTTTCCGTGGTCGTTGGTACGCATACGCACATACCAACGGCTGACGGGCGCATTCTGCCAGGCGGAACCGCCTATCAGACGGATATTGGCATGTGTGGAGATTACGATTCTGTGATCGGCATGGAAAAAAATTCCTGCATAGCGTTGTTTACAAAAAGCGCATCCTGCAGCGACATAAAGTCGGCGTGCGGCGAAGCAACGCTTTCTGGCGTAATAGTAGACGTTGATACCAGAACTGGTCTGGCGTTGTCGCTGGAGCAAATTTTGATGGGTGGAATCCTGCGTCCGCGCGGTGAATTTGCCGAATGAGACGAGATAGTTGCGCTGCGTTTCTCCTATTCGGGCATTGCAATTCTAGAATGTTCATTTACAATTCTAACCGGTGAATCATCTGGAGAATTCTATGGAAGAGAAAAATGAAGAAAAGCGAAACATGCTAATATTTTTCGCTGTTTCGTTACTGATAATGCTGGTTCATCAGCACTTTTTTGGAGGCACTGCTCCTGTGATTCAGCAGAATTCTCAAACCACAAGCATGCCGATGACAAAGCCTGGTGTAATTCAGGCCATATCCGAAGCTTCCGGGGAGGCTTCTCCGATACCAGAAGCTGTCGCTGAGGAACCGGAGCGCCAAATAACCATAAATACCAAAAGCCTTGGCGGCTCTCTGTCCAGCAAAGGCGCAAAATTGGAGACTATTTCCCTTAAAAGTTATAGAGAAACGCTGGACATGCCGGAGAAAGTATCGATTCTAGGGAACGAAAAGAATGCCTATTACGTCGTTAGCGATTGGTATTCCGAAGATAAATCAATCCCTCTGCCGAACGAAACCAGTCTGTGGAAAGCCAGTGGCGACGAGCTATCAGAAGGTTCTCCAATTGTTCTAAGTTGGGACAATAAAAACGGTCTGTTGTTTGAAAAACATATCTCCATAGATAATAATTTTGTCATAACCATCGTCGATCGTATCAAGAATTATGGTGATAGCATTGTAAAATTACAGTCGCGGCTAAAAATATGTCGGGAGTTTTTGCGAGATCCGGCCAACGCCTGGACTTTTTACGAAGGACCACTCGGATATCTTAATGGTCGATTGGAAGAAGTCAGCTACGAAGATATCGATAAAAAAAATGATGTGACATACGATACAAGGGGAGGATGGTTTGGGATCACAGACAAATATTGGCTAGTGGCCTTTATTCCAAGCCAAAACGCCAATAATAGGGTATCGTACGGACATTTTTCCTCTAATGGCAAAAAAATCTACAAAGTAGAAAGCTCCGGAGATGTTTTGCAGGTTGCTCCATCGTCGGAAATTTCCATAACAAATAATTTGTTCGCTGGCGCGAAAGAAATAAAAACGCTGGATATGTACGAAAAAACACTTGGGGTAAAGCATCTCGACCGGGCTATAGACTTCGGCTATCTCTACTTCATGACCTATCCGCTCCTGCTTGCTCTGGCTTTCGCCAAAGATATGGTGGGCAATATGGGGCTTGGAATACTGCTGATTACTCTACTCATAAAACTGGCGCTGTTGCCGTTTGCCAATAAATCTTACAAATCCATGAATCGCATGAAAAAGATTCAGCCGAAAATTCAGGCGCTTCAGAAAAAATATGCCGATGACAAGACCAAACTTGGACAAGAAATGTCGGAGCTGTATAAAAAAGAAAACATAAATCCGATTGGAGGGTGCGTGCCGTCGCTTGTGCAATCTCCAGTGTTGTTTGCGCTGTATAAGGTTTTGTATATATCCATAGAAATGCGTCAGGCTCCTTTTATTGGCTGGATCCATGACCTATCGATGCCGGATCCAATGACTATTTTCAATTTATTTGGGCTGTTGCCGATTAATTTGCCGGAATTCCTGCGCATAGGAATTTGGCCAATACTCATGGGAATTTCGATGCTGTTGCAGCAAAAAATGGGACCAGAACCGTCAGATCCGGCTCAGGCTAGCATGATGTTTATACTTCCGATTATGTTTACATTCATGTTCGCCCAACTTCCTGCTGGATTGGTTATATATTGGACTTTCAGCAATATTTTCTCCATCGCTCAGCAATATTACGTCACAAGATCAACCTGAGCCGTTGTGCTGAAAATCATGAATCTACACAGCTACACAGCGGTTCGCTCTTTGGTTCTAAATTCGCCTTCACCAAATTTTAGCGGAGCGCTGTCCTGAAAAAATTTCAGCAGAGATGAATCTCTGGCTCCTATTATGAAATTTCTTTCCTCTGAACGACTATTAAATGCTCTGTGACTTCCTCGGATATATCTGTATTGCTCGTAGGCGTAGGAAGCTTCGCAGAGAGTATCGATGGCCATTTCTCCATACTCGTCTTCCACCAATCCGTACATGGTATAGTACTCTTCGTCGTTCGAAAAATTTTGGATTGCAGAGTCTTCATACCAGCAGAAGGTGTTTATCGATTGATTGGCGTAAAAACGACGACGTATGCAGCTGGTGGATTTGGATCGTCTTTCGCATTCAACCGGATTCGAGAGTTGGTGATACCAGTGAAGCATTTCATGGAAGACAGTTGCGCCAAACTGCATTTTGTGCCGCGTGCAGTCCAGAGCAGATAAAAATGTTTGATCTAAAATCCTTAGATTCAGTACGTGTGGTAGTATGTTGTAAACTGTATGATTAGCTTCGTCTTTGGTTATGAGGAATACCGCTTTTTGCGGAGTGTAGCGCATGGTTTTGTATTTCGCTAGCAGAGCCCTCAGCAATCGGCAGAAATACGGCGAATCAGTCATTAGGTAAATTATTTTGTTAAGTTCATAGTCCCTGATAAATTCAATGCTCGCTGGCTTCAGGACAATGGCGCCGTTTCTGCTGGCTAATTTTAGGATAATTCCATCGTCCACTGTAATTGCGTCTTCTACGCGATCTACGCATGTTTTTAGGAACGATTTACTGAGATTTCTCCGGTTTTGCTCAAGCGTTTTGAGCGGATCCCAGGTGTGTTTGTGGTAGTACTCCAATTCTTTTTCGTTGAGCAGAGAAAATTCTTTTATGCGTAGAGGCTGGACATATTCTCCAAGCGGAACCGGAGGGCCGTCAATGGCTTCCTCCTGAATGGCGTGGGCAAAGGAGCCTGGTTGTGGCGCTCTGATCTCAATGGCGTCATTGATGGCCGAAGGCCTTTGTCTTTGCCTTGTCGCGTCCCATTTAAAGCAAAAGCAAATCAAGGATATGATGCAGCATGAAATTACAAATATTCCTTTTAGTTTCATTTCTCTTCCTGTTCTGCCATAAATCTACAGAGCGCAAATCTGCGCTGCGTGTTGGCCATGATTGCGGCGCAACGAAGCTCTAAAACGTAGACTAAATTAACATTTTTCTTCCGGTATGTCAAGTTCATGCCGTCGCCATTCCTGATATGTGCGCAAAATTATCTTGACGGCTAAATATATTAACGTCATAGTGTTACAGTTGGATAGTTTATTTTTAATGGAGGTAGTAAATGAAAAAAATATTGTGTTTTACCTGTGGTGTGCTGCTATTTGAAGCGCATGGGATGTTTGGTGACGAGGTGCTCTCGCTTAATGATATTAGGAACATGAAAGTGAAAATATCCGAGTCGAGGGCCGCACTAGAGGCTGTATGGACGGATATTGAACTAATGGAAGAGGAGAAAATTACTGAAATGCACTTGGCAAAGAAAAATTTTTTTCCCCTACCGAGTTTTTCCGGTTCGCTTTATACGCACTGTCTTTACAACTTAGGAAAGCAAGGCGCAGATGATGAACGATATGGTGATTTTCCAAGCCCAGTTTTTCCCTCGCTGCATAACGGAACTTGTGGATGTGGGGAACTTGACACAGATTTACCTTTTGACAATTCCGGCGGGTTTAATCTTGTCAAATCTAGAATTGCGGGTAACCTAAGAAAAATTCAATCGTTATTGTCAACCGTTGGATATTTCGATGCGAATTCACAGCTTGAAGCACTCAAGAAAAGTGTAGACGGAATAAACGACGCACTCAAAAAAACAACCGAAAATATTGGAAATGTGAATAAAGAAACAAAACTGATAGGTAAAGAAACAAAACTGATAAGTAAAAAAACAAATTTGGTATGCAATGAACTTGATGCCGTGAATAAAAAAACAAACCTGATAAGTAAAAAAACAAAATTGGCATGCAATGAACTTGATGACGTGAATAAAAAAACAAACCTGATAAGTAAAAAAACAAAAATGCTATGCGATAAACTTAATGACGTGAATGAAGAAGATGATAGTACTAGTGAAAGCAGTTCTGATAGCAGTAGTAACGACAATTTTTGAAGAAGGTAAGGTGAACGAGTTTCTCGGTATTGTTAAAAAATTTGAGGAATTTTTGGAAAAAAAATATGGGAAATAAGCTACAATCGCGCAGCTTATACCAGATTCGGATATTAAATGTTCATCGCAGGACAGAAATGCGCTGTCGTTCAGCGCTATCGAAGAATTGATTGAACCCTTTGTTTTCGAATCTGGTATTATTTATAGTTTTAGTCTACGATCCGGCGCGGGAAAACCGCCGGATCAGGACCGTAAGATAGTGTGTGGTATGGAATTTGTTGGGACAACAAACCATCAATTGTTAGAGGATGGCGGCGGCGTGCTCGAGCTAGAGCTTTGATCTGACGAACTTTTTGGCTTGGCTTTTTTTCTTACTCCGTACTATTTATTAATTCCTGTATTTCTTTAGGGTTGTATTTTTTAGATTTTGCAAAATCAATAAACTCACTCTTCAAGTTATTATGATCAGCAAAAAAGCGCTGAATTGCGCCCTTCGTGTTTTCGCTTCTATCTTTTGTGTGTTCATATGTTACTAGCGACAATTTGCTATTTTTTTCCTTATTCTTGTCTTTTCCCTTCAAGAAGTCAAGCAAAGTTCTCTCAACTTTGTCTACGAGCCTATTATTATTTTCCTTTTTAGCAAGAACTAGGTTCTTTTTTTTCTCTTCTTCTTCTTTCTCTTCCCGTGCTTTTTTAGCAGCTTCGTTTCTCCGTTTTTCTTCCTCCTTTTTCTCTTTTTCCTCTTTCTCTTCCCTCTCCTTCCTCTCTTTCTCTTTCCTCTTTTTCTCTTCTTCCTCTTTCCTCTTTTTCTCTTCTTCTTTAATTGCAGCTATTTCAGCTTTATATTGGTCAGGATAATATTGTCCCAGAGCCCGCTGCCAGTCACCAACTCTCGGAACAACTGTAGTAACTAGATTTGCGGCGTTAACATATATTTCAATGCCTATCAACTGCTTAGAATAATAATTATTATCTGCATAATGCCGGTAGGCTTTTATACCTAGCGCAGCATTATTCATGGCGACTTGGTCGAAAAATATGACGTAGCGGGGGGTGCCTCCTTCTTTCTCTATATTTATCCTTGTCGGTCTTTTCAGTTGATTTATGGCTATGCCAACCATTTGCGATATAATATTCGCAGCCGCTTCTGTGGTGGTTGCGGTAATGTCGACCATAGTTGGATAGGAATTTCCTTTATCATCATCATTTTCATTACCTATTCGCTTTCCGCTAGTTGCCGCGTGCCTATCCAGAAAATGCTTGGCAAGAGTATCAGCATCCTTTTGGTTGGGAGGCACTGCATTGCCATTTAATCTGTCGTAATCCAATATTTGTCGAAGCGTCAAAGCGGTAAGCAATTTTGTCAAGAGTTCTCTTTGCTCATCAGTTGCGTAAGCTGCCTCCAACGGAGCTTCATCCTCTATATCCATTGCGTACAGTTGCCCAATAAAAGTTTTTTGAGTTATCTCACCAATAGCGATCGACAACAGCAGCGGAACAAACAAATTTCCGACAAACTTGACTTTCATATTAACCTCTCATATCGATTATGACAAAATCATAACACGAATAGGTTAATAAAGAGTTGACAAATTCAATTTTTAGAAATTTCTTTTAAAAAAATTCCTCTATAGACAAGCAAGCATAACTAATGTCCATGCACATAAGCGTAGGCCAATCCTCCGGTTTGCTCCAATGCATCCAGAATTTGAGCTGCGAGATCTCGAATTTCATATTCAAACCACGTCACATGCCAAATACCATCAGCGTCTTTATAATCATATCTCTTTTTATAAACCTGCTCAGGATCGATATTGAACCAGTAATACATGTAGTCTAGAACCAACTGCTTGCCTGGATTGTTAAAAGCTCCCTGCTTTAGATCGGCTAAAATCTTTTCAAAAGCGCTCTTCGTTTCCTCAAACTCTTTTTTATTATGAGGATAATTCTTTTGGAGGGCAAGATACCCTTCATGCGGTTTAGCTGTTCTGGACATACACTTAGGATACCAACTAGATGTTGGAGATTTTTGTGTCCCAGAGCTTGGCTGTACTTGACTTGTTGGCTCATTGCTTCTTTCCATCCCGCACACTCCGCTCGAGCACATTACAACGCCGATGCAGCATATACCTTTAATTATATCACGAAACATTACAGCAACCTCCTAAAACTACAATAAATACAAAAACAAATAA
>JAITRK010000093.1 GCA_031288435.1 Holosporaceae bacterium | reverse complement strand
GCCGGTAAAAGGAAAGATTATTTCGAATTTCGGCGATGTGGTCGATGGTTCGCCCAATGACGGCATAAACATCAAGCCTTCCGGAGACGCAAAAGTAAGAGCCGCTGACACCGGAACGGTAATCTACAGCGGCAATAAATTGGAGGAAGAGTTTGGTAATGTGGTCATTGTGCAACACGACAATGGACTAATAACCTCATATGCTCATCTGAGTAACGCAGCAGTCAAGGATGGCGATATCGTAGCTGCCGGAGATATTATCGGTCAGGCTGGCAAAAGCGGTAACGTTTCGGAACAGCAATTGCATTTTGAAGTCATGAAGGATAAAAAACCGGTAAATCCGTTGAAGTTTTTGAAGAAACTGGATCCATCGGCGTTAACGCCCGATACCAAAACGCAATAGCTCGCATCTGAGAAATTATTGAGAAATATCAGTATTTGATTGAATTGTAATTTTAACTCTCACTGCCGCTGTCTTTATCTTCGTCGTCTTTACCATCTTCTTCCTGTTTTTTCTTATCTTCGTCACTCTGTTCCAGATCAAAATCGTCCCGTTTAAGGACTATTTTTATTTTCTTCAACGCGTCTGGAACAGCATGTCGATGCTCTCCGGCGGAATTGTAATTTGCAAACACATAGGCCGCCATCGGCGTTAATTCACTGGTATTGTGTTTTATCTTTATTTCCTTGCTGAGCGCCTTTTCAGCTGGTATACCCCATTGAAAAATTTTTATTTTATCAGGATGATCTCTTTTAAGTTGTTTCTTTCTTCTAAAGAATTCTTGCGCACTCATTTCCGAGAGTTTATTAACCAATTCCTGGGTGTATACTATGACGAGGTCGAGTTTAATGGCGCCATTGTTGTTCATGCCTTCTTCAACATCAAATACGATAGATTCCAGGTTAACCTTTTCCTTGGAAGAAAATATCCCGCCAAGTCCCATGAAGTCCTTATCATCCAGACTTTTCAAAGACGAAGCGGCCGACAGCGACATCACAGCGCTTTCGCCCATCGCAACGAGAACCTCGCTGTGATAATAAATAACAGAAACCATCATAACAAAAAGTCTACGCATGAAACTCACTCTTGCAATAGCACCACATGCTATGCAAGCATAAAATGAGTTAAATAATCGTAAAAAAGAAGCTGCTGGATATTTTTATGCGAATGCGAGCGTCATAAAAATCCAGCAGCAAAAAAGTAGAAAGCTAAACTTGCGCTAAGCTGCGCGCTACAACACGAGTACTAGGCAGCAGGCTGCGACACCACTGGCTGAACTGCAGTGGTCGCTTCTGCCGGCTCGGCCTTCGCCGGTGTACCGTCTTCTTCGAATTTCTCCACACTATACTGCTTTTCCAGCTTATCCATAAGTTTCATCAATTCTTCCTGGAAAATCATCTGGCGCAGCATATTTTTGCAATCCTCAAATTTCTGCGGCGCGCTGTCACGGGTCTCGGTTATCTTAAATATGTGGAATCCAGCTTCTGTCTTTATGAATTCTTTAGTATATTCCCCTGGTTTCAGCGTCATCAGCTTCCCCTTAATTGGGTCTGGAAGCATCTCTAGCGGAATAAAGCCTTCGTCTCCACCACTCGTTTTGGAAGGTGCAGTGCTTTCCTTTTCGGCTACGGCTGAAAAATCTGCGTTATTCTTAAGCTGCTCTAGAACTTTCTTGGCCTGATCTTCTGAGGCCGCCATTATGTGATACAGATGAGATTCCTTAGCTTTCTTAAATTCCGCCACGTACTTGATGTGCCTCGCCCTTAGAGCCTGCTCGTTTTCGGTTTTTGGAGAAATCTCTTTTAACAAAAACAGACGAGCCAGAAGATCCTGTTTCGTTTGCTCCATTCTATCGAGAAACTCCTTGGTTTTATCCATACCGGCTTTCTTGGCCTGTTCGATCATGAGGTACTCGCTCATCTTTTGATCACGAACCATGGAGAACAGCTTGTCCTGTGGAATGCCCTTTACCAGCTGCGGCGGAAGCGACTTCATGGCTTCCAGAACGTCGCTACGTTTGAACACCTTGCGCCCTATTTTTAGAACCACCGGATCGCCTTCTATT
The DNA here is from genome assembly GCA_031288435.1 of Holosporaceae bacterium. The sequence goes on along the minus strand of JAITRK010000093.1, from coordinate 2,388 downwards.
TTCTTTGGCGTAGGAACAGCAGTTTCAGACGAAGCTGATGTGGCAGTCTCCTGTTTTCCACTTTCTGCTACACCCACATATTCTTCGGTGGCGCTTGTCTTTTCTTCAGATCCACTTGATCCTTCGGCAGCACCTGTTTTTTCCTCAGATCCGCCGGATCCTTCCACAGGCGCCGCTTGTTTATCGCCACCGTCTTTATTAAAATCGCGCTTCAGAGCACCAGCAGCAACATGCTCAGAACACAACAAAAACTGAAAAACAATCGTAGCTGCCGCTGCAGAAATAAATTTCATTTTCATAACAATTCCCCACTTCAGATTAACCGGAGACGTACACCGCCTCGCTAAACAATGCTGCAGTATATTACGGCGGAGCTTTGTTATCAAGCGCACCGCCATAATTTTTAGAATTATGATCATTTATTTTAGGATCATTTATTTATCGAAAATATACACTTTTTATTTACTTTAGATTGCTAACATGCATCTTAGCATATAGAGCTGTTAAACGTTTAGTCATTGTAGTAAGTATGGGGAAAAGATGAGGAAGCTTACTTTATCTGGCGCAATAATGTACTCACTGGCGTCTCTCTTCGAAGTAGCCGCAGAGAAGACAGCGTCTGTCGATTTATCTCTGGAAGTTATTCCTGAATTTGAGCTAAACGTATCGCCATCATCAGACAAAATCGAAATGGTAGTGCATCAAAATGGAGAGGGAAAATACCTGAAGTCCGACGTAGTTTGGAAGAATGCATCATCTAGCATAACCGCACCCGCAGGTATAATACCGATAGATTTCATACTTTGGACAACGCTTCCAGCCGGTACTAGCTTGAAGGTATCAGGGACAGAATACAGCGGTGCAGGCAATGAGTTTCGCTTATTAAACAAGGGAAAAGACGGATTAACACAATGGACAGGAGCGTCAGCCGGTCCAGAATACATTAGTTTCAGGCTCAAGAAACTTACCGAAGGCAGCGGAGACACTAATTCAGAGTACATCAGCAATGGAGACGTGCCGACGTCGCCGACCATATCGGGCTCAGAAGCAGCCACAACGCAGGAGATTTCTGTCGGCGAACACATAACTTTTGGAATAGAATTTACTGGTGGCAGCGGCGGATATTCCGAATGCCTTGCTAACGGCGATCTTATTTCTCACACAGTATTTCGTGAAAGGCTGTTATTCACATTTATAAGTACCGAGGTGAATGTAGACTAGGTTCACAATGCTGATTTTGCGCATAATGGCGGCGCGTTTTTCTTTTTGGGGTAACGAAATTGTCTGCCGGTGATTTTTTCGAAAAAAACAAGCCATTTTACATTATTGCGATGGCTTCTTTTTTTCTGTTCATTATCACTATTGTTATGGAAAAATACAGAATAATGGAGAATTTGATACCTCTCTTCAGAGGAGAGGTATCCCTCGAAAACGACATAGTCATCACAAGTACAAAAGATAAGAGCCCTCTACTTGTAAAAAAAACAGATCCGTTTGTTGGGAAACGTCTGCGAATATCCGGATCTGTGAAATCAGTATTTTCCGAGACCATTCTTGATCTGTGCCGCAGTGGCGACGTCGTAGTGGAAGTTGGAGCGCATTTCGGCTACAACTCGATTTTATTGGGAAAGAAAGTCGTGAATGGCAAAGTCTACTGCCTGGAGCCAAACAGCTCCATATTTTCATACCTACGCAAGAACATAATCATAAACGACCTCGAGTCAGTGTGTATTCTGAAGAATGTAGCTATCTCCGGTGCAAAAGGCGACTGCGTCATCGAGGATTATTTTACAATTTCAGATTCTTCCAACAAACAAAACATTATTCACGTTAGCTGTAATACGTTGGACGACGAAATTCAGGAGAGAATTAGTTCAGTAAATCTTCTGACCATAGATATTCCGGGCTCAGAATTTTTAATTCTCAGCGGCGCCACAAAAATACTTAGCGAATCTGACGACATTGTGGTAGTCGTTATGTTCAGCAAAGAAGAGTCTTCCAAACGCGTTGACGTCGCAGGCGAACTGAATAGTCTACATTCAAGCGGGTTCCATCTCTATTTGGCGCGCGGAGACAATGATGTTTCTCCAATAACAGTCGAGGAAATTTTAGAATTAACAGACGCGGTTTTGGTATTCAGCAAAAGACTTCTCTGAACAATCAGAGCTGCTTTTTGCTATTGACCGCTGTGACCTAGAGGATTAGATTCGAGCAGGCGAGTGTATTAGTGTAAGTGTATAGGAGTTTCCCATGAGCATGGTTGATGTTTCGTTCGTAGATTCGCTGGATGGCGGCGGAAGTTTTGCGGTTGGAGTCTATAACAACGGCCAATTATCTAAAAATGCGGCAACTCTAAACGATCGCTGTGAGAAAAAAATAGAAAAAATC
>JAITRK010000052.1 GCA_031288435.1 Holosporaceae bacterium | reverse complement strand
CCGGAGAACATTCGGCGCTACAAATTTTTTTCCAGAAAGCTCGATAGACATTGTCCAGAGAAACCAACGATACATCCGATCTTGGCGAAAGCTGCACGAGTTTCAAACAACCGCTACGCGCCACGGCGTCAAAGATATTGCTGCTATTGGCCATCGGATACATTTTTTTGAGATATTTGAACATCTCATGTCCCATAAGCTTGCTGAAAATATCGCCAAATAATCGATCTTCTTCTGGATTCAGAAGATACCCGTAGATAATTCCACTGCTCATGTATTTGTTTTCTAATCTGATATCTCTATATATGCTGCCAGTTCTCTGAATTTCTGGAGCGACATAATTTCTACGCGGAAGTAGGTTACTGAACGAACCACGAAGCGCCTTCAGGAGTCCCTTAAGCCCAACGGCTCCGCAGGCGATTATGGTAATTGGACATTTCTGGAAATGGATTTTATAGAAATTTTCCACCTCAGGAGCGTCAATGGAGGCCAGGTATTTTTCGCTAGAAAACGATTGCTGACATTTGTTCGTAAACTTGATGGCTGCCATAATGTTATTCTCGACGGCGTCTCCGGCAAAGCTGGAAGTTAGCCTCTGCATCGCTATGGCATATTTCTTGTAGCTTTCTAAATTTCTCACGGATATGGATGGAATAATCCGGCACATGGCGTCAAGAAAATCTTTCAATCTCCGTGGATTAATACTCGCCATAATTTGCACGCAAAAATTATCTGAATGCACTTCGCAGTCAACTCCTAGCTCGCGGAGTTTTTTATAAGTCTGAAGCGGAATTATATTTTGGACAATCACATCGACAATGCCAAATTTATTTGGAGGAGCGTCCAGATTGCCCGCATGAAATACTATTCCGATCAGTAGCCGGTTCATCTTAAAATCTTCATGCAGGACAACCTTTATGCCATTGGCCAGAGTACATTGCCTGAATTGCTGCTCCGTGCAGCAACTGCTATCGTTGTGTACGTCACCGTCGCCATGGGTAGCCGGCAACCATAGAGACAGCAGCAATAGGAATAGAGTGAATATTATTTTCACGTTCATTCGTTCCCACCAACCGTTACGAACAGTATATTATTTTCGTCCAACGTTTCCTTCGCCAGTGCATTTACGTCTTCCAATTGGACAGCGTTTATGCCGTTCAATAAATCCTCCAGCGCCGTTTCGCCGCCGCCTTTTTGCATTTCTCTAAAAAAGAAGTCGCACATGTCGCCGGAAGTTCTGAGAGCTACCACAGCCGATCCGCTAAGATGATTTTTAGCGAATTCGAGGTCTTCCGCCGTTATGCCGTTTATTCTAATGTCTTCGATGATTTTTTTCAGAAATTCTATGGTTTTTTTGACATTTGAGTTTTTGGTTTTCAGAGATCCCAGAAGATAACTAGCATGATTTAGATGCAAAACGTGCGTACTTCCGCCATATATAAGTCCCTCCTTGGTTCTCAGCAGCGACATTATTCTACTTCCAAAAATACCTGCGCCACCAAGAGTTAGGCAGAGCACAGCGGCGCTATATCTGCGAGCCGAATTATGACGAGCGGATCTGAGAACGAACATAACTGTGCTCTGCGGCGTTTCTTCGTAGAATTCCTTTAGTATTTGTCTGACGACCGGCTCCGTATCCAGCACAATATCTTTGGTTAGAGTACCAACTGGCACTCCCTTTAGTGTTTCGTCCAATAAATTTACGGCCTCCGATTCGGAGACATTCCCAAAAACACACGCCTCTGCATTGCTAGTACCAATGAAATCGGATTGGTACTTTTTTAGGTCGTCGATGGATAGCTTCGAGAGATCCTCTGCAGTTCCAAATTTCCCGTTACCATATGGATGGGATTCAAAAATTACAGATGGAATGAATACTGAGCTAACCATGGCACTGGGATTCAGCACATAATTTTGCAATCTCGCGACAAGGTTGTCCTTGATGAGCTTTACTCTATCTTTTTCGAATTTGGGCTTAGTTATTATGGCATTCAGCAGCGCTATGCCATCCTTCAACACAAGTTTTGGAACGGTCAGTGAGAATGTTATGGCGTCGCAGTTGGACGAGCAATCAACGATGGCAGCCAGGTCGTTGACCTTTCGCTCCAACTGAACAGGCGAATATTCTCCACAGCCGCAAAAAACCGCTCTGGAGAAGAATTCCGGTAGCCCTGCTCTACTTTTTTCCTGGTACGCGGAACCAGAATATTTAAACGCCAGGCGAACATGCACCAACGGAGCGCTATTGTCCTCCATAAAAAGAAATTTAACGCCTCTGCCGTTTGTCAATGATTTTACGGTGGATAGTTTTGCATATTTTTTAGGGACATTTCCTCCAGTAACTGCAGCAATCGGCAACGTATTTGTTGTGATAATCAGCAGAAGAAAAAACAGAAATCTAATCACGATCGTATCCCTTTGGTATGCTTTTTGCGATTACCACAGGTTTCTGGGAAAAAATTTCCTGTAGAATCTCGTTGCATTCTTCCGGCGTAATGGATTGTAGGACGTCGTCCATGGATTGAATATCCTCTATTTTATATCCTGTCGCCAGCAGTCGACCAATGTGCCTCGATATTTGCGCTATGTCGTCTTTCCTATAGGCCAATGACAGTTGATGCTGACGTTTTACCACGTCCAGATCTTTTTTCTTCACGCCAACCGCCAATAATTTTTTTCTCAGGTAATCCCATATTTCCTCGGAATTATCACTAATAGAATGGCGGCCAACACTGAAAGATACAACGTCGAATTGAAAATGCTTTGCTAAATAAGAAAAAGCTGCCTGCGACACAACGCGCAGGTAATGTTCCAGCGTTTTTCTTACAAAGAAATCAGGTTGATTTAGAACAGAAATAAGTAACTCCAGCCCTATATTTTTCCGAATATTATCGCCATAGGATGATGGCACATGGTAGATATACTCCACGCTACCGGCTCCATTTTTCGGTGAAGCGTAGGTAATTTCCTTGAAACACGGCGGTCTAACGCGGTTTTCTTCAGGATATTGTAAAGTTTTTTCTCTGATGCTACCAAAATATTTTTCTGCCAATTCCTTTATGTATGCTACGGATGGGAAATCGCCGATTACCAATATAATAGCGTTGTTTGGAGCAAACCATTTATCGTAAAAATCTAATAAATCCTGTGGCGATAGGTTGTCAATTTCGGATTCCCAGCCAATAACACTTATCCCACCGATGTTTCTATTAAAAGCATTGGTAACTGTGGACTCGTAGGCTTCTCCATCAGGAGAGGCGTCGTACACCATTCTACGCTCTTCGAGAATCGCGCCTTTTTCTGCCAAAAATATATCATCCCGTATGTCCATCGACGCCATTCTCTGCGCTTCATACCTAAATACGTCTTCTAGATGTTCTCGCGGAATGATTTCGTAGAAGCAAATGGTTCGCAGAGACGTGAACGCATTCCTTTCGGCCCCAACGGTTTCGAGAAATTTGTTGAATTCTCCCTTGTTTGGTTCGCAGGCCATGTGTTCAAGATAATGCGCCACGCCGGATTTGGAGATCTCGTCGCACATAGAACCACAGCGATACCATATGGAAAAAGATATTATGGGAGATGTCTTCTTCTTCAGACAAACTACCCTCAGTCCGTTTTTTAGGGCAAACGTTTCAAGATCGTACCTGGCTTCCAAATCAAAAGCCAGGGACGATAGCCACATAATTATACAGAAACAACACCCCAGCGACCGACGTTCCATCCGGCCTGATTGCCTATAACGTGAACGATAAAGGTGAAGAATATGCAATTGTTGCAGTTATTTCAATTCGACTTTTGCGCCGGCTTCTTCCAATTTAGCTTTTACCTTCTGGGCTTCTTCTTTGGAAACTGCTTCTTTAACAGTCTTCGGAGCAGCTTCTACCAGTGCCTTGGCTTCCGTCAGCCCGAGACCGGTAATTTCTCTTATGGCCTTAATGACATTGATCTTTGTTGGCCCAACTTCCGCCAGCAGGACATCAAATTCAGTTTTTTCTTCGACCGCTGCCGCCGCCACCGGAGCCGCTGCCGCAACAGCCACCGGAGCAGCCGCTGACACGCCCCAGGCTTCCTCGAGTTTTTTACTTAACTCGGCTGCTTCTAGAACCGTTAATTTCGAAAGTTCTTCTACTATTTTTTCTAAATTTGCGCTCATTTATTTTTCTCCTTCAGTTAAAATTGCAAATTATTTCTCAGAATAGGCTCCCAGAACCCTGGCTATCTGAGACGCCGGAGTCTGCAGCAGCACGGCCAACTGCCGAGCAGGCGTTTGTATCACAGCAATAATTTTTGCCCGCAGCTCATCCATGGACGGTAGTTTCGCTAGCATGACAACATCGGCGGCCGTCAACAGCCGATCTGCATACCCGCCGCAGACGACGGATATTTTATCTTCGCTCTTGGAAGCGTATTCGTGCACAACTTTAGCGGCTCCGACGATATTTTTGGCGAAAACCAGCGCCGTCTGTCCCACTAGATGAGGCAATATCGATCCGAAGGAAGTATCCTTCACGCCGAGTCTTGCCAATGTGTTTTTACAGACCAAATATGTGGCGCCTGCGGATCGCAGCTGTCTCCTTAGATCTTCGGAGTTTGCCACCGTCATTCTATTTTGATTGATAACGAAAACCGCTTCACTTTCTTTGAAATTCTTTTCTATGGCTGCTATTACAGCTGGCTTTTGAGTTTTCTTCAATGTATCCTCCGCAAAAAAACGATAAAACAACCTGGAGACCATTGAAGGGGAGGGGCAACTCCCGCAACCCAGTCAATCTACAACGGCATATTTTAAGC
>JAITRK010000018.1 GCA_031288435.1 Holosporaceae bacterium | reverse complement strand
TTTTTAGATACGGCGGCATAGCCATAGCCAGGCAGATCGCCTATGGATAGTTTCCCGCCCAGCGTGAAAAAATTTATCTGTTGAGTCCGCCCTGGAAACTTGGACGTTCTGGCCAGATCTTTTTGGCTAACTACCGCGTTAATCAGCGACGATTTTCCAGCATTTGATCTGCCAGCGAAGGCAACTTCAGGTAGAAATAAATTGCCAGGAATTTGTTCCAGCGAGCTGGCTCCTGCGACGAACTTACATTCGGAATTGGAAAAGATACTGAAATCAACTGGCATTTGAATAATAGACTCCTGAAAATACTAAAACTGCTGAACTAACTTGGAAAACATCGCCATCTTCCACGATATTAATCGTTACAGAACCGCCCCTCTGGCGTACAGTTATGTTATTTGGCGTGGTAAATCCTCCCATAAACGACGCCCAGGCGGTGGCTACGGCTCCACTGCCACATGCCAGAGTTAGTCCTTCTGCTCTCTCAAAAACCACGAGGCTGATTTCGCCGTTTGGTAGAATCTTTGCAAAAGAAACGTTCGTCTTTCTTTGGAAAAGTTCGTTTTTTTCCAGCAAAGAACCAAGAATGGCGGCCTGTTCCATGGACGGCATATGGGTTACCAGCAATACCAGGTGCGGATTTCCAACAGACAGAGCCACGGCGTAATATGCTCCTATCTTTATGAAAAGATCTGCTGCGTCGCCAAGGCTGTCTTCCAAATATTCCAGCAAATTTGGCGGCAATGAGTGCATTCCACACTGGGCGCGGTCGCAGCTGGGACGACCGAAGTTAATGGATATGGCATTTTTGTCGTCCACAAGTAATTCATAGGTTTTATTTTTTGTTTTTAGAATACATGAAATCCGAGAATGTCTTATTTTCATCAGAAGAGCTAAGCAGCAGGCGGCGTTGCCGCAAATTTCCGCCTCGCTTCCATCGGAGTTAAAAAAAGATGCATGGACAATATTTTCATCACCAACCCTATATAATGTTATCAGATCGCAGCCTATCCCAAATTTTCTATCGCTTATTGTCTTGCAGAAATGCGGAATTTTATTATGGAGGTGCGACATAGCCTGCTGCGATTCGTCCAACATGACGAAATCATTGCCGTTGGATTGCATCTTGTCGAATTTGATCATGGATTTTTACTCAACAGTTCTTTTGTGCGATTTTTGGCGTATTCCACAGCCTGTTGATCGAAGGCATTTACGTTCATAAGATTGCAGACCATAATAACCTCCAGCATAAAATGCATAAAAAGTTCGCCAAGAACTTCCGGCGTAAGCGGATCGAATTCTATTTTTCGGATTGGCAGATGTTTTTTTAGCACCGAGTCCAGCGTAGCGTCGCACTGCGCTTCGAAGATGCTCTGCAAATTCTTCCCTTTCAAATATTCAAATCCAGGCGGCGTAAACTCGGAGGGAATACGCAATTTCGTCTCCTGTTTTTCCAGTAAAAATGTAAAGCATTTGTTTTTTGGGCCGGCCAGATATAGTTGTAGCTGGCTATGTTGGTCGACTGTCCCTCTGGCTATCAACGGAGTTATGCCAGCTTCTAGTTTTCCGGTGCTTTCTGCGTAGAGCTGCGCCAACCATTGCCCAAAACACGACAGCTTGTCGGAATAAATGAAAAAAACGTGCTGCGGATAGTTTTCTTTCGTAAAAAATGCCCCATCTACTGCTGCTCTGAAGTAATTGTCCAGATAATTTTTCGCGGCTTTTCTAATTTTCATCGGATCTATTCCGCAAATTAGAGCCGGCAGCATACCCACTGCCGAGAAAACGGAAAATCTTCCGCCAATTCTTTTTGGGTGATTAACAAAGAAAAAATTGTACTGTAGAATCATGTCTCTCAGCGAAGACGGCTCTGCTTCCGTAATCACAACTATCCTATCTGCAATCTCTTCCTCGGTTTTTCCTGAACTTTTTAGAAACTCTATAATAATCAACAATTGAGCAATCGTTTCCAGAGTTTCGCCGGATTTGGATATAAACAAAAAATTAACGTCGTCGGAAATTTTGCCCAATGTTTCCCGGATTGTGTGCGGATCGAGATTATTTATAAATGTTACATTTTCTTTCTGGGAAGAAATTTCGCGTATGCACTGCCCACCGAGGCTCGATCCGCCTGTTCCGAAAATCATAAACTGACGCGCGAATAACCATTGCATTAGGCGGGTATTTTCCAAAAACCATAGATCATGATCACCGTCGACTATGGAAATGCAATCCAATTGGGCTACATCCGGGAATATTCCATAGTCGACTTCGTGCGTTTTATTTACAAGGCAGTGCGAGATCATCGCTGACCATTATAGCCGCTGGTGTCGGATTGCGGTTTTATGACGCAAATAACAGAAGGATCTTTTTGGAAGATAGCTCGGCCATTGGCATTTACTTCCTCCAGCGAGCATTTTTTTACGTCGTCCGGGACTTTTTTCACGGATTCGAGACTACTGCCGGCACCAAGCTTCCTGGTAAAACAGTCGAGAATATCAATGATATCCTTCCCTTCAAAAGTCGACGAGCCAAATAATTTTTGTTTTGCCATATTTAGATGCTCTTCCGTCATTCCTTCGGAGGCTATGTATTTTATTTCCGACGTAATGGCCGTTATCGCTTCTTCCAGCTTAATGCCGTTTCTAAGCGTAATACTGATACAAAAGTCCCCATAATTACGATTCCAGAGGGAATAGGCAAAGGAAATACCAGATGAGATTTTTAGCTCGTCCACCAAGCTTTTCTGCAGCGCCGTATCCAGATAGTTTACGTATACTTCAGTTGCAAGCGCCTTTGGTGGATTTTCTTTGTAGCTTGGAATACCATAGTATATTTCCACCACCGGAACGCTTATCTGGTCGCTGCTCTTGACAATTTTAACCACGGAGCCATGGTGCGGAGGTTCCTGCAGCCGAGCGGTTGGAGGAGAAGTGCGCGCGCCAATGTCACCAAAATATTTATTGACCAATTGCAGAATAGCCTCTCGGTTTATCTTGCCTGGGTCGAAGCACAATATGAGGATTACTTTA
>JAITRK010000081.1 GCA_031288435.1 Holosporaceae bacterium | reverse complement strand
AATTCCGGATATTAACTAGAAATAGAATCCTGACGTTGGTCTATAATTTATTGCCCCAAACTTCGTCGCAAATGACGTTGTTCTGGGGCGCTCGATCGGTACTGTAGCATCTGCGTATGCGCACTGGAAGCATACCTTCGGCATACTATCTGATCGATTCCGTCAATAAAATTCTTCATGCGTGGGCCCTGTAATACAAACTACATGCTATTGATTGCCATAACTGCATATGGTACAAATGTGCGTTATTTTTTTAAATGGAGAAAGAAATGGGAAAATTAATTAGTTTTATGAAAGCAATGGGTCTTGTAGCCCTACTTTTCGGTATTTTTGTTGCAGATGGAGAGGCATCTGATCCTGTGATATGGATCCATGAAGATATCAATGGAGAAAACGTTAATTATACTTACACAGTGATACTCAAACAAGCATTTGACGAGCAACATCCGCATATAGTTTATGTGTCAGGTATAAAGCCAGGAGACGATAAACCAGGAAGCGCGCATTTCCGCTTGTTTTATTACAACGGGGAATCCGTTGATAATGGTGGGTATGTCACAATAGATGCCGAAGGCCAGCAGCTCATATATAAGTGTGATGGAACAGGTATACTCTTGGACTTGGATCAGGAGGATGAATTTGAAGTACCACAGAGTTCCAGTTTACAGGGTTTCAAATTTATATTACTTTTTAGTGATACTGAAGGTCTTGCATTGGTCAAAAAGATTGGAGGCGATGACGTTTACGATATGCACGAAGTTGCATGTGGAAACGCTCTGCCGGATTTTCCTTTACTTCCGTTTATAAATTTTATCATGAATTTTGCACAGCATAAAGCTCCGGGTATCATACTCCCATTCAATCATGGAATACAACAGTAGGCTCGGATAGGGTACGATAACTTTTTATACAGTGAGTTGTGAAAAAAAGTTGAAAAGAGTCATGAGACGAAGTTAATCTCGATTTTGTACAAAATAAGGAGGTTAACATGAGCCCAAAAGGCTACCATCACATGACTCTAGATTAACGATGCCATCTGCGTTGCACTTCATCTGTGAAGTGGCGTTTTTTAATGGAGAAAGAAATGGGAAAATTAATTAGTTTTATGAAAGCAATGGGTCTTGTAGCCCTACTTTTCGGTATTTTTGTCGCAGATGGAAAGGCATCTGATCCTGTGATATGGATCCATGAAGATATCAATGGAAAACACGTTGATTATCCTTACAAAGTGATACTCAGACGATCATCTGGCTGGCAACATCCGCATATAGTTTATGTGTCGGATATTGAGTCAGGAGAGGGTAAATCAGGAAGCGTGCATTTCCGCTTGTTTTATTGCAACGGGGAATCCGTTGATAATGGTGGGTATGTCACAATAGATGCCGAAGGCCAGGAGCTCATATATAAGTGTGATGGAATAGGTATGGACTTAAATATAGGTGTAGGCTTGAGTGAGGAGGAATTACGAACGGAAATACGAAAGAATCCCTTTCTATTCCTTTTTACGACTGCTGTACAGCTTGCCTTTGTCGTAAAGGCTGGAGGCGATGTCGTTATATACGATATGTACGAAGTTGCAAATAAAAAAGCTCTGCCGGATTTTCCTTTACTTCAGTTTGTAAAATTTGTCACGGATTTTGCACAGCATAAAGCTCCGGATAGCATAAAAGCAGCTGAGAATAATTCCGGATATTAACTAGAAATAGAATCCTGACGTTGGTCTATAATTTATTGCCCCAAACTTCGTCGCAAATGACGTTGTTCTGGGGCGCTTGATTGCTTCACCAATGATGATGGCGAATTTTTCAAAAATAACCTGCGAAAAAAGTATTGCGAAAAAATGGTTTTTGTAATAGATGAGATAGATGCAGTGTACAATTTACAATATTCCTCTTCCAAAAAATTTTCTGTTAGAAGCAGCTAGAGTAACTGCGTGTGCACTGGATGATAACGCTGGCCATTGTCGCATATTTCTTCCAAATAGGCGTAGCTGTCGGGTATTTCGGGATTATTTCAGAGCGGCTGTTGCCAGGAAAACATTGCTGTTGCCGACAGTCTCTGCCATTTCGGACGAACTGGAGTTTGACTCCGAACGCATTGCGCACCTTACTGCGCATTTACTTCGGGAAAACATAAAAAACGAATATATTTCCATCAACAACTTGTTTGAATTGTCCAAGGGTATCGCCTCGCTACTGAAGAATTTGGCGATGTCTGATCTGGAGTGGAATCTATTGGAAAATATGGTCCCGCAGCATCTGCGAGAGCACTGGAAGCATACCTTCGGCATACTATCGGCATGTATGCACTCCGATGCCATAAAAAAAATCATCGACGATTTTAAAATAAAAGCAAATTTATTCCTGGAATCGTTGGATGTTGGGCGGATCGCGTCGATTGGAATTTGCAACACAAACCGCTACGTACAATTATTTCTGGAGAAAGTTGCGCAATCCGACGGCGGTTTATTATTTGTTGCCGGCGATGAAAGAAAAGAATTCAGAAATCATCAACTAAATCGGCAATTGCTGGAAATTTTAAACCAGGAGGCGAAGGCGATTGACGTTGGCGCTGATGAATCAGCTGCTTCGCATGTCGTCGAATTTGCGGAATTTCATTCGCCGGCGGAGGAGGCATTTAGCGTATCGTTGGCCGTAAAAGACGCGCTGGATGAGGGCAAAAGCGTTCTCATTATCTGTACCGAATTAAAATTATCGGAAAAAATAAAGATGGCGTTGCGTCGCTGCGGCATTGTTCCGGACGACTCCAGCGGCGTTCCATTCTCAAAAACAGCTGCTGGTCTGGCGACGGCGCTGATTGCGGATATGCTGGAAAGCGATTTCAGACTTTCGAATACCATAAGCGCCCTTAAATTGAGTGGGCAATATGCCGATGTTCTGGCTCCGTTTGAGCTGTTTTGTAGAAAGCTAAGATTTTTGCCCAAAAGTTTTTTCGACTGCACGCTGATGTACGGCGAAGAGAATCTACCGTTCCTCGTGGAAATCAGAAAAGTATGCGCGGCGAAATTTGAGCGCGGTTCCATGGAAAAATGGCTGGGCTACTGTATTGAATTTCTGCAAATCATCAGTCCGG
>JAITRK010000036.1 GCA_031288435.1 Holosporaceae bacterium | reverse complement strand
AGCAGCAAGCTGCTTACTAATTCTGAACAGGAAAATTGTTCTCCGGCAATGTAAAAGCTACCTTTAAAATTACACAATGTTACAACGGCAATAATCAACGCCAGCAGTGGGATATTTCTATAGCCTGCGAAAGTAAAACGCAACTTCTGGGCGGCATTGGAAACATTTTCTCGACGAAATAACGCGCTGTCGATGGCGAAAAACAAACCGCACAAAATCGCAACAGTCGATAGCAAAATTCCACCAAGATTTTTGGCAAACCAGAAAAAATCTATTCCCTCCAGGAATCCAATGAACAGAGGAGGATCGCCAAGCGGCGTAAGAGCTCCGCCAATATTGGCTACAAGAAATATAAAAAACACCAGCAGATGTGTTTTGTGTTTTCTATGGAAATTCGCTCGCAAAAAAGGACGAATCAGCAGCATAGCGGCTCCGGTAGTCCCTATCCAACCGGCAACTAGGCTTCCGCAAAAGAGAAAACAGGTGTTAAACAGCGGTCCCTGTTTTCCGGAAACATCAATAAATATTCCTCCGGAAGTTATATATAGAGCGAAAATCAATGTCACAAATGGAACATAGTGCTCCAGTAGCGGCCTCAGTGTTGCCATAAAAAGATTGGCCGCGCCAAATTCCCAGCTCACACCCAAAAGATAGACGACGCTCCAAAAAACCGGCACCAGTCCATAATGGCGACGCCAGATATTTGGCGCCAGCAGTGGCATAAACGACACGGAAAGGATAATCCCTAAAAACGGTATTGACCAGATGAGCGAAGAGAAATTCATGCGCCTGCCGCCGTCATTCTATGATATCGCTGACGACATATATCGGCCGCTGCTTGGATTCCATGTAGATACGTCCCACATACTCTCCTATCAATCCAAGGCTTATCATCTGCGTTCCGCTCAGAAACAATATCGCCGCCATAAGGGAAGCGTAGCCTGGAACATCTATTCCACAGAATATGACACGAAAAAATATCCAGAATCCGCGAGCAAAAGCTAGCAACGTAACTAAAATTCCTAGATATGTCCATATTTTCAACGGGAACGTTGAGAAAGACGTTATGCCGTCAATGGCGTAATTCCAGAGCTTCCAATAGTCCCATTTGGATTCGCCTTTTTTTCGCGGAGGGCGTTTATATTTTATGGCGATAGTTTTAAATCCTGCAAAGGCGAATAGCCCCTTCATAAATCGTTTTCTCTCCGGACATGCCCGAATAACGTTGACGACTTTTCTGTCCAGGAGCCGAAAATCTCCGACATTTTCCGGTAGCTCAACATCCGATAGGAAATTGTGGATTTTATAAAAGAGACGCGCCGTTATGCGCTTTAGGAAAACATCCTGGGAACGGTCTGATCGTTGTGCCAGGACTACATCGTAGCCGTCTCGCCATTTATTTATCATTTCCACCAGCAGCTCCGGCGGATCCTGTAGGTCGCAGTCCATGGGAATTACGCAATTACCTTTGGCAAAATCTAGCCCGGCCGTTAGAGCTGCGTCTTTTCCGAAATTGCGGGAAAAATCTATGATCTTGATGGAGCGAATAGTCTTTTTTTTCTTTATTAATCTGGTTAGTGTATCGTCACTGCTTCCGTCGTTGATGCACAGGACTTCCAGAGAACAATCTATTTTCTCAATGACTGCGCCAAGTTTATTAAAAAACACTTCCACTGATTCGGCTTCGTTGTAGAACGGCACGACCAGACTGACGTCAATGATTGAAGCTCGGTGAGCGTCGTCGTTTTGCGAGATGTTATTGACGTTGTTTTCTGTCATCGCCAGAATCTCTGGAATCTTTGGAATAGTCTAGCATAGTAGCTGATATTTCAGCATCGTTAACTATGGTTGTCACGCCGTCGTCCATTGGCATATCCGGCAGATGGTTCGTATCCATCTTTTCCTTGGATTTCAATAAACCATTCTGATCAAATGTCAGGCGGACTATAATTCTCTCTTTCAGTTCTGGCTTATGGAAGGAAATTTCCTCTGATTTATGACCGATATATATCCACACATGGCCGCGTTGTAGCGATGGGCTTCCACAGACACTCAGTACGTCGCTGCAGGTAGTTTTCCCCTCCACAAAACCGTCGTATTTTTCGTGCAATGTAATGTTGCCCCTCAAATCGACCCTTGGCTGACAGGAACATAGCACAAAAATCGAAGATATCACTACCACCGATGAAAAATGCCTCACAATATTGATCATTAGAACACCGCAATTATCCGCAAAAGTGTGCAAGTTATCAGGAAAAAAGTCAATCCCAGAAGAATGAAATTCCACGCCAAAATTTTATTCGCAAATGCAGAACATTTCTGCAATTGTCTGTATTTATCTCCAGCGAAGGTGGTAGACTTCTTGCTGACCGAAGCTTTTGGCCAGCGATATCATGCCAACGTACTCCGTGGAATAGCGCTCATAATATTTCAATCCTTTTTGGATGTACTCATTTTGTTCGTCGCTGGTTTCGCCATGCAGGAGCGCCACGAATTGTTGCGTAGCGTAGACTTGGCCAATGGTAGTAACCGGTTCCAGTCGCGCTGCTCTATTTATGTGGCCGCCGTAGAAGTTCATTTTCTTTATAAATGGATCTTCAGCAATAAACACCGGCCCCGAATGTAGAGAGATTCTGGCGCGGATAGGAAATGGGAATTCCGGATACTTTCGACCAAGGCTTTCTATAATATCGCAGTAGCGAAGTCCAAAATCGGCAATTTTGATTGCGCTGTCGGCGACGGCGAACACTGCGTCTCCCCAGGTGTTCAATGACTCCAGCGTAACGCCAATTTTATCCATTGCTGCCTGCAGTTTCCCGAGAAAGTCCAAAAACGACGGTATGTGCTCGTCCTGCAGCT
>JAITRK010000057.1 GCA_031288435.1 Holosporaceae bacterium | reverse complement strand
CCGACAAGTAGTGGCGTTATTTTATGCGATTGTGTCGATTGATCTCATCGTGTATATTGCAACAGTTAGCGGAGCGTTTCATCGCAAATTATGGAGAAAAAAATGGTGAATAGGAAAGAAAAAGAGTCGGAGCAGCAGTTTTTTGGCGTTGTTTCTCAGTATGTTAATGATTTATCCTTCGAGGTTATTAACGCGCCGTCTCGTCTACATGGATCCCAGGAGCAGCCGCAGATAGACGTCCACCTGGACGTAAAAACAGATAAATGCGACGATCTGTCCTCGGATCATAACGTGTACGCTGTGAATCTAGCCGTAACAATACAAGCAAAAATGGACAAGCCAATGTTTATCCTGGAACTGGAATATACCGGCGAGTTTGCTATTGGCGGATTCGGCGAGGATATTTTGGATCAAATACTGAACATCGAATGCCCACGCCTGCTGTTCCCATTTGTTCGAAGTGTTATTGCCAGCGCCGTCGGCGATGGTGGATTCCCGCCGCTATATCTATCTCCGATCGATTTTGTGGAATTCTACGAAGAACGAAAGAACAAACAGAGCAAGGCTTCACAGTAGCGCGATGCAGAAAACCGCTCTATTGGTTGACGGGTCTGGATTCATCTACCGTGCTTTTTTTGCGTTCCCATCACTTAGCACCGGCGATGGAAAACAGGTTGGAGCAATATACGGGTTCTGCACTATGCTATTTTCGCTGCTCGATAAATATGGCGGCGCGGATTTTTTGCTTGTTGTTTTTGACTCCGGAAAAAAGACGTTCAGGAACGAAATGTTTCCGGAGTATAAAGCAAATAGAGCGGAAACGCCTGCGGAGCTTAGGGAGCAGTTCCCGCTTTCACGACAGGCTTGTCGCGCCCTGGGTGTTTCGACAACGGAAAAAGCTAACTTTGAGGCGGACGATATCATTGCTACCTACTCTCGGCGTCTGGTTGACAGCGGCTTTGATGTAATAATAGCGTCCTCCGACAAGGATATTATGCAGCTGATCAATAAAAATGTATCCATGTTTGACGCTGCCAAGTCAAAGGTCATCAGATCTGGAGAAGTATTCGAGAAATACGGCGTTTATCCATCTCAAATGACATATTTTCAGGCACTGGTTGGAGATTCGTCGGACAATATCCCTGGGGTAGCAGGCATAGGTCCAGTGACTGCCGCAAAATTACTTACGGAATTCCGAACGCTGGACGGAATTTATGAGCATCTGGAGGAGGTTAATCCGCCAAAGCTGCGCGACCGCCTGCGGCATGGGAAAGCAAGCGCCGAGCTATCGTTACAATTGGCGACGCTGAAAAATGACGTGGATATCGATGATTTTTCCACGAGTCTGCCCTACTCTTTCGATTGCGCCACAGCCATGGATTTTCTAAAATCCATGGGATTCTCGTCACTGTTGACCAGAGCGCAGAGAAAATATGGGTTCTCTAAAAGAGCAGCTTCCGCAGAGTTATTTTAGTCGGCGAAATCTTGAGATTATACAATGCAAAACAATGCAAAATATAAACGTCACATTGGCGGTGGCTTCGGCATCTGAAATGGAATTCCGGCGTTATCCGTCGGCGTTTTCAAGATTTTGTACAGATCGGATATGGTACCTATTACAGTCGTACCATTTTGCATATTAACTTCCATTAGTTCCTGGAAGGTTTTTTTACCTATAAAGGACACTATTTTCAGCAGCATAGATGCAGGGCTTTGGGGTTGCTTCTGTTCCAAAAATATTGCTATATCATTCAGTGCTTCGTAGGCTTGCTCCACTGTTGCTTCGCGTGGCCGCGGTGCATTTTCTACGGCGGTAACATCCAATATGTCTGTTCCATCTGGAGCGTGAACGCGCTTTTCTTCATGAATTCTTCTTTTTTTTTCATCTTCGACATGCTGCAAAGTCGTTCTGTCCTGAAGATTCTTGGCGTTTATACGCCTAATATCGCCAAATTGATTGTAAAACACGTTAAAGCTAGGGCTGTCATTTTTTGTGAGATTGCTTAGTAGTTCGTCGAGTTTTTTCAGATTTTCCTGCGCGTTGGCGCAATCTATTTCTAGCTGTTGAAAAAACTGCAGCGGTGTAGCCGCAACGCTCTTGGCTAGTTCTTTTAGTCCTAGCCCTTTCGTGTTCTTGATGTGGATGTTGTGGCGAACGGTAATCCAGTCCGCAAGGCGAAATGTGCCATCTATTCCGTTGGACGGCGACGTCAGTGGAATTCGCAGTATTCTTTCGGGAAATTTTTCTGCAAAAAAATACAGTGGAGCCATTCGAGCAGCGCCGCCGTTTTCCGGAGCCTGCTGCGGATGTATTTCATCCCAAAACTTTTCGCATAGAGCGTGCAACAGCAATAGTCCATGATTTATGCCGGAGAATCCATGCATTTCGCTCAGTGCTTCCAGTAGCCAGATGGCCACCTGTAGATCCTTAGATCTGTTCATGAGAACATCTTCGCATATTACTTTCACCTCTTCCCAATTGGCTTTTTTGGGTTCGGTCTGCCAGACGCCCTGGGTTAGTCGCGGATCCTCTTCTCTCCTATGCTCGCGAATTTGGTCGTATACGAGCTCGTACTTCAGGTATTGCCCGCATTCGTCGTCTTCGGAAATAGGGTGTAGTATTTTTTCTATGTCCAGCATTTCACATCTCCGCACAAACAGCCGTTGTAATACCTAGCATATTATTCCTAATGCCTTATTAACGATATCGCATTAAAAAACTAACATTTGATCATTTTTTGAACTATGCTGGGTGGATGGATATTATTTGTCGATGTAGCTTGTATTTATTGAAATATTCTTGTACTTTATTCATTTTTTGCAAATTTCCAGCCGACGCGCTGATTTAGTTATAGTCAACAGTTTTTTTATTTCTCAAAAATATTTTGAATTTTTGCTAATTTTTGTTTTGCATTATTTTTTGTTTTGCATTATGTTCCCATTACAGTATAGGAAATTAATATATTTTTATCACAGTATAGAGGAATTAACGTGAACACAAAGTTTCTTGCCATTGTTTGCATACTTGAGAGTTTAACTATAACAGAGAGATGCTGCGCAGAAAATTTTAGTAAAGCAGAAATAATAAACCATTTAAGGAACGGCACTTTAGGCGATTATATAGTTGGTCGACATGGCAAAGATCCAGATGTGAGAAAGCTAGTAGACCATATTGCCGATCATCTGATGAATCCTGGAGAGGCAGTTCCTGGCCATATTCAACATAAAGCTGCACATACAATTATCGATATTGGTACCTCGCCTGGCCTGAGAACTAAAGAACTCAGAGCAGGGCACTGGTTGAAAAATGTGTTAAATAACGCCAAGGATAAAAATTATACTATAATTGAAAATGCTCTGCAAATTAATGGTCTAAGATTGTATGATACAGATATGCTAAAAACTCATCCTGATCTATACGAACTTAATAATAAGAAAGATAAATTTATAAAATGCACAATTGATAAAAATGGTATCAACGCGTTCCTTAACTCTTCAATCGTTTGCATTCTGCGTTTCGTGGATAACTTTACCCGCCTAGACAACAACCCGGGTGTCCAAGGTGCACCGTACGGAGGCAGCGTCTATCCAGCAGGTTGGGATTAACTATGTGGAAAAGCCGCCGCCTCTAACTAAACAACTATATGATCAGTGAAATTTGCGAAACCCGTCATTGATCAATAAATTTGTTTAATAACCGCTAGTTTTTCATAAGCGGCTAAACAGGAGACATAAAAAGGATCGTTGCATTTTTCACAGCAATATTCTAATACACCAATTGACATGGCAAAACTGACATTCATTTGTGAAATAAGATAATTCCTGAAATTGTCATCGGCGTGTGCAAAGATGAGGTCAGCAAACTTTTGAATTTTAGGCTTGAACGCTGTCGGAAGCAATCGTTTCTCAAAGCAAGCAAAGTCTATTTCAGTTGCAATTTTACCGGAGTGTTCGAAGAAAAAATAAGAATCGAGCGGATCATTACCGGCATTCACAATTGAAAGATATGAAGAATACAGATCATCCAGCTCTTGCTTAGTAGTAGGCAAGTCATATGGATTAAATTCACAATATTCTTCAAAAGTTGCCTCGGGCCCATTATCATTCCAGGTGAACCTTGGCCTATAACTACCATCATCATTTTCTTTTAAATCAAAAACCAGACTTTTCGCAGGGATATTTATGCTTATTTGATACGATCCATCACTTTCCTGGTGTATCATTCCGCTTACTTCCGCTACTCCGCACATCACCGCCGACGCGTAACATACGCTTTTTACAATACCACGAAATACCACAGCACTCTCCAAAACTACAATAAATACAAAAACAAATAACGGAGCGATGCAAATTGTCTGGAAAGCTGATGAACCCGGAGGTTATTGATAGAAGTTAGCAGTTACCGCTTTCATCATCTCTCGAAGCTTCAAAGCATCGCTCAACCTCTCTCGCAAAATGTAATAACTACAACATCCATTTGTATCGTATACCCTATATTTTTCGCCTGCAATACCATAATTAACGAAAAATTAACTATTCCT
Organism: Holosporaceae bacterium; assembly: GCA_031288435.1. Next base: position 1,439 of record JAITRK010000057.1, on the reverse strand, counting down.
GTTGTTATATTGAAAAAAAACTCTAAATCCCTCAATTATGCAGTCAACCGTATTTACGGGGGCGTTGCGAACAAAAATATTGTTTACTTGATCGGTATTTTATTGGTATTTTACTATAAAGTTATCAATGGAGTGTTGTATGAGCTCTGTGGTCGTCGTATCTGCCGCCCGAACACCGCTGGGGGCGTTCAATGGAAAATTTAAATCCTTATCAGCGCAGGAATTAGGGAGCGTCGTTGTGCGACACGTAGCCGAGCCGGTACGCGATAATGTCTGCTCAGTATACATGGGCTGCGTGCTGTCTGCCGGACTTGGTCAATCTGCCGCCCGACAGGTAGCCATTGGAGCAGGATTGGATTATTCGGTGGATTGCGTAAATATCAATAAAATATGTGGGTCCTCCATGTCGGCGACTTTATTGGCGGCGTCCTCCATATCTTCTGGAGCTGCCGACGTGGTAATAGCGGGAGGCGTGGAAAGCATGACGAACGCTCCGTACCTACTGGAAAAGGCTCGCTTTGGTTATCGTTTCGGCAATGCTCAACTGATAGATCATATGGTAAAAGACGGCCTCACGGATGCCTACGAAAAATGCCTCATGGGTGAATATGCCGAGGATACGGCGGCGGCATACAGCATTTCTCGGGAAGAACAGGATGAATATGCCGTGAACTCGTTTCTAAAAGCTAGGGCAGCCCAAAAAAATGGCGATTTCCGTCGCGAAATTGTTCCGGTTACAGTTTTCGAGAAAAAAAACGAGACAATCGTGGAAGATGACGAAATTCCATTTTCCGTAGATTTGGAAAAAAGCAGGACACTGAAGCCGGCCTTCCGGAATAATGGCACAATCACGGCGGCTTCCTCCAGTTCCATTGCGGACGGCGCGGCGGCTCTACTGTTGATGAAAGAGTCCAGGGCGCAGAAACTTGGCCTAACTCCTACGGCCAGAATTGTGGCCGGCGCCACCTTCTCTCAATCTCCAAAATTATTCGCAACAGCGCCAATTGGCGCAATAAAAAGAGTGCTGGAGAAGTCAAACTGGAAAGCGAAAGATCTAGATCTGTTGGAAATTAACGAGGCATTTGCGGTGGTCGCCATAGCAGCTATTCGAGAATTTTCGCTGGATCCGGCAAAGGTAAATATATTCGGCGGCGCCTGCGCTCTGGGGCACCCATTGGGAGTCAGCGGAGCGAGGATCGTGGTAACTCTGCTGAACGCCATGAAGGCCAGTGGAGCCAAAAAAGGACTTGCTGCTTTATGCGTGGGTGGCGGCGAAGGCGTAGCAATGACATTCGAAATAGACTAATCAAGCTAAGAAATTTTTGTATATTTTTCTATATTGTGCTACACTATGCTCTGGTTTACGCTACGCAGCATAGAACGACGGAAAATTCAGCTGCCGCAGTGTTGTTGACGGAGCATAGCTCAGCCTGGTAGAG
>JAITRK010000024.1 GCA_031288435.1 Holosporaceae bacterium | reverse complement strand
AAAAAAAATAATAGAAAAAACTATGATAGAAGGAGCTCAAGGGCTCTCATGAGCGACATAAATGTTACTCCAATGATAGACGTTATGTTGGTACTGTTGGTAATCTTCATGGTTACGGCGCCATTTCTTACAATTGGAGTTAAAGTAAATCTTCCGCACGCTGACGCTCCGAACGTCACAAGTAACGATACGCCTATCGTTGTACATGTGGATAGCAGTAGACGAGTATTTATAGGAGACGTGGAAGTAACTAGAAATACCATTGCAGATAAGCTGCGAGCCATAACAAATGGAAATATGGCAGGCGCAAAAATCTTCGTAAGAGGAGATAGAGCGATTTCCTATGGAGATATAATGGAGATTATGGGGCAGATAAGTAGCTCCGGATTCCAGAAAGTTATATTGGTAACAGAGGCGCAAAAGAAGCACAGGTCTGGAGACAATGTCTCGCAAAAATGGTAAAAACCCAATTATAGTATTCTTGTTTGTATCGATCTTCCTACACGGATTGGTGTTTTTTTTGTTCTATTCTGCATCGTCGTTGCTACTGCGAAACTCTTCTCCACTGCTAATGGAAGTTGAAATTGCCGGCGAAGGCGAATTGCGAGAAATAGAAGATTCTTTCAAGCAGCCTCCTGATAATTTGCTCGATATTCCTGAGCCACAGGTTACCGAAGAAATTGAACAGGATAAACCTGAAGCCGAAGAAATACCTCCGCCGGAGACTCCGCGGGATGAGCCGTCTAATTTGGAGGAATTAACTCCAAGTGAGCCGGTTCCTGAGGATCAACCACCGGAGGCATTAGAAGATCAACAGATTGAAGGCGCTGTGCCGAAAGAGACGCCATCCATGGAAGAAGTCTCCAACGAGGAGATAGATAAAACTCAGCAGGAAGAAAATGGAAAAGAAGCCGAGGAACAAGCGGTACAAGAGGAAAAAAACAAAGCAATAGCTGCGGCAGAGGCGCTAAGCGCGCTAAAAAAAATCGATAAAATCGATAAAATGAAGAAGAAGGCTAAAAAAAAGCGAAAGAAGCTCCGGGAGTTCGCTAAAAAAGCAGCAGAGGATAAAATCGACAAAGAATTCAACAAGGTGCTAGCTAAAAACATGACGTCCAGCGGTGGACTGGGGAAAAAAGGACTCGGGCGCGGAGCCTATGGCAGCGGAGCTGATCTAAGCGACAGCGACAAAGCAAATATCATGGCGCAAATTGTTCCGTACTGGGCTGTTACTTCCGGCGTAAAGGACGCCGAAAGCATGATGATAGAAATAAATATGGAAATGAGAAGCAACGGCGAGGTAATTCCTTCCAGTATTAAAATCTTGGATGAAAGTAGATACAAAAACGACGGCATTTTTCGGGCGGCGGCGGACAGTGCAAAGCGCGCTATTCTGCAGGCGAGCCCTCTGAGTATTCCCAGAAACAAAATTGCGCTGTTGCAGGAAGTTACTCTACGGTTTAATATGAAGGAGGCTTTAGGAAGGTAGTGGTGTCTATGTTTGTTTTTTTTCGAAAAATGTGTCTTCCAGTGTGGTTAATGGCGGCGGTTGTGTTTGGCGCAAACGCAAGGGTGATCATCGATATAAATAAAGGCGTGATGAAGCCGGTGCCCATTGCAATAGATGTTTTTGACCCTTTCTGTCAACTGAAAGACATGTTCTTAGAAGTATTACAAAACGATCTGGAGAAGACGTTCCTGTTTAAATCTATTGCTCAGGACGCGTTCATGCAAAAACTTGGTAGCATAGAAGATAACCCGAACATGGCTCTTTGGAAACAAATAAACGCTCAATACCTGGCTCGTGTAGAAATTACGCCAAACGCCGGCGATGTTAATATTTCTCTCGCACTCTATGATGTTTTGTCGGAGACCAGGGTGGAAGTGCTAAGTCTCTCAGCCAACGTCGTCAACTGGAGAAAAATGGCCCACCTGGTGGCCAATAGAATATACGAGCGGGTTACCGGAGAACGGGGATATTTTGATACGCAGATTTTGTATGTATCTGTCCAAAAAGGAGCCAAAGGGGTAAAAATACACCGTCTGGCCATGATGGATCAGGATGGGTTTAACCATAAATTTCTTACAAACGGAGCAACGATGGTTCTGACTCCGAGGCTTTCGCCAAACGGAAATGAATGCTCGTTCTTTGCTTTTAGAGAAAAAATCTTGAATGGTCGCAGAGTACCGGTTTCCGCAAGCGTATATCGATTGAATCTGCAAAGCCAGTCTCGTCCAGAATTAATTTCGCAGTTCAATGGCATGAGCTACGCTCCGCGCTATTCGCCGGATGGCGAACTATTGATATTTAGCTTGTCGGATCGGGGTTCTTCGTCCATATATACGCTAAACATTAAGACGAAAGAATTGAAGAGACTAACTCGCGGTTGCTGCATTGATACCTCTCCATGCTATTCGCCGGATGGAAAATATATTGTATTTAACTCCGATAGATGTGGCTCGCAGCAGCTTTACATTATGAACTCAGACGGATCAAATGTTAGAAGACTGTCGTTTGCCAAGGGGAGATACGCGACGCCTACATGGTCTCCGCGGGGCGATTGGATAGCATTTTCAAAATTTGGCGGTGGAATGTTTTGCATAGGCATTATACATCCAGATGGATCGGGAGAAAGAATGCTAGCTTCCGGATATATTACTGAAGGGCCAAGCTGGTCACCGAACGGTCGCGTGCTGCTTTTTTCACATCAGGATTACTCCCGCAGAGAGAAAATATACAGTGTCGACATTACCGGATATAATAAACGTGAGGTGCCAACACCTACCAACGCGATAGATCCGGATTGGTCCAGAAATAATATTATTCTTCCGGCTGTTTTGTCTGTACGTTCTAAACAGAAAGAATTTTCTGCTGGCGGTTAGCGGCTTTCAAGGATGGTTCTCCACCGTTGATTTTCTAACAAAACAGCCATAATTCTTAGCTGAGGTCCGATTCTTTTGATTATTTTTGCCGCTGTGGGATTGGCGTTCCAGCCGGCAGTTGCGTATCCGTGGGTTTTAGCGGATGCTTTTGGTTCGTTCAGCATGACGTATATGGCGTATTCCGGAGACGGCATGGGAAATGCGCCGACGAAAGCGCAGTAATTGGAGTGTTTTAGATACTTACCTCCACTCTGTTTTTCGGCTGTTCCGGACTTTCCGCCCACGTGATATCCTGGGACATCCGCCTGTTTGTTGGTGCCCTCCATAACGGCGATTCGCAGCAGCGCTCTGATTTGCAGTGATGTTTTAGAGGAAATTACTCTTCTTTCAGAATGTGGACTATCACGTTTTAACAACGTTGGATATCCCAGCATGCCGTCGTTTACGATTCCGGAAAAGATGCTTAGCAAATGCAGCGGTGCGAGAGCTATACCGTGTCCAAACGATATTGTGGTAGTGCTAACGTTGGACCAATTTCTCGGGTATATTGGGCGCTGTACATCCGGAAGTTCACAGTAGAGA
>JAITRK010000107.1 GCA_031288435.1 Holosporaceae bacterium | reverse complement strand
CCGGCGCTCATTGCATTTAAGTAAAATTTGATATTCTCCGCGTACACACAACCTGTGGTGGAGTCAGGGGGAATCGAACCCCCGGCCTCGACAATGCGAGCGTCGCGCTCTACCAACTGAGCTATGACCCCAAATCTTGACGACAATGAAATCTACGATGGGTGGCCATCGCTGTCACCGTCGCTGCCATTATTATGGCTGCTGTTACCGCTGTTACCATTACCGCTACTACTGTTACCATTACCGCTACTACTATTACCATTACCGCTACTATCAGCATTCCTACTGCTGCCACCGCTGCCACCGCGCAATTTCTTTTTGCCTGAGTTTTTGGCAGAGTTTTTAGATTTTCCGCTGCCAAATAGATTCAGGAAAAAAGCGCCGATGCGCTCCCAGAAGGTTAATCTCTCCACAGTCTCGCGCGCAAATAGATCATATTTCTTCGATACAACATTTCCATATTTGAAGACCATGGTTCCAAGTTTTGTGCCTGATATGACCGGCGCTTCCGCAAACCCCACCAAAGCACGTTCTACAACAACATCATTTTTGTATTTTTTCAATATAAAAATGGAAATATCCTCCTGGGTGCACACTTCTACGTAGTCGCTTTTACCAACCGAAACCGCTGCATAGCCTATTGCGGCATAGGCTGTGGCTAATTTTAGAGGTATATACTCGCCGTATCCCATTGCCATGAGTTTATTGGCTTCGTGAGCTCTTTCACGAGCATTTTTGCAGCCATTTACCATTCCTATGAGTCTTTTTCCATTTTTTTTAGCCGATACCACCATGCCTGCTCCGCCGGCGCTGGTTTCGCCGGTTTTTAGGCCGTCAACATTGAGATTGTTTCCTAGCAGCACATTTCTGTTTTTCTGGAAGATGCCATTTACCTCGAATCCCTTTTCGGAAAAATAATGATAATGCTGCGGGAAATCTTTCAGAAGTCGCTGAGCCATCGTAACCAGGTCGCTGGCGCAGGAATAGTGCTCATTGTCCGGAAGTCCGGAGGCGTTTTTAAAGTGAGTGTTCTTCAGGCCGAAAATTGCAGCTTTTTCATTCATAAAGCCAGCAAAGGCCTCTTCATCGCCGGAAATTTTTTCCGCCACAATGGTGCATGCATCATTTCCAGAATTGACAATAATGCTGCGGATCAGATCCTCCACTTTTGCCAGAGTGCCAGCCTTGAAAAAACTGCGCGATCCTTCCTTGCTCTGCGCTGCTTCACTCACAGGTAGCTCATCCGTAAGTTTCAGACTGCCGTTTTCAATGGCTTCGAAAAGTAAGTATATGGTCATGAGCTTTGTCATGGACGACGGAGCGCAGCGCTCATCGGCACTCTTTTCGAACAGGCGATCTCCGGTATCAAAATCTACCAGAAGTTTTTGTCGAGCTCCGGATTCCTGCTCTTCACCCTTTTTTATACCGTTTTTTTTAGTCTCGCCTATTACCAGCCGGCTAATTTTAGATTTGGGAACCTTTTTCTTGGCGGCGTCAATCTGCGGCGCAAAGCTAAGAGAAAGCGATAAGATAATAGTAAGGGCAACTTTATTCATTCGTTTTTATAATCCACCAACTATCATTTTCTCCACAAGAATCGTTGGAGAGCCAAACCCTGACTCCATTTCAAAGTCGGAACCCATAACGCAATGGGAAAACATGTCGATAAAATTTCCCGCAATGGTAATTTCGTGCACTCCGTGAACAATCTCTCCGTTTTCCAACCAAAATCCAGACGCTCCTTGACTATAGTTACCGGTTGCCGCATTTAGCCCGCGTCCAAGTACGTCCGTAACAAATAATCCGCGACCAACGTTCCCCATGAGATTGTCAAACGACGCTACTCCCCTGCCCCAGCTGGCATTATGAGGTGCAACAAGATCCCATCCGGACGCATTTCCTGTGGAACGCATTCCCATTTTGTCGGCATATTTTATATTAAATAGAAAGGAATTCAATACTCCTGATGCTATCACATCCGTATTTATGCACTCCAGTCCGTCGACGTCGAATGGGCAAGATCGTAGGCCTCTCTCGGTGTTATAGTTATCGAAAAGAGAAACGTCGTCGCAAAAAATCTTTTGGCCGATTTTATCTTGCAGAAAACTACCACCGTTGGCTACCTGAGCTCCGTTTAGCACGGACAGGAGACTTTTCAGAAGACTGCGTCCAACTCTTTTATGAAAAATAACCGGGACCTGACAGGATTTTATTTTGCGGGAGCCGAGCTTTCGGACAGCGCCATTGGCAGCGGTAGTTGCAATTTCTCGTGGCGTTTTTCGATCGGCGTAGTAAACGGCGTTGGAATAATCGTAGTCCTGCTGCAATTCGTCGTTTTTTTCGGCAAGAGTTTCGATGCTGGCGCCGCTGACTGATTTACAATACTCGCCAAGAAATCCATCACTTTTCAATAGGATGGTTCGTGAAGTGGAATGCGTAGCGCGAGCGCCTCCGGAATTGGTAATTCCGTTGACCTGCAGAGCAATGGACTCACACTCCTGGGCGTCTGCCTGTAGCCTTTCAGGAGATATCTCAGTTGGATCGCATAAATCCATATTTTCATTGCCGAAATTTCGACACAATTCGGAAACATCGGCTCTTAGTTTTAGTTCCTCCTCCGGAGAATTTTTTGCTGCGTCCACCACCTTTTCCAAAATAGTACCGGCCTGCAGCTCATCCAGATTGTTGCTTGAGATAGCGGCGCTCCTTTTCCCAACAAACGCGCGCAAATCAATGCGTGCGCTTTCAGAATGGATAACACTTTCCACTTTTGTCATGCGAGTCGCCACTGTGATGTTCTTTTCTTCCACAAATAGAAGATCAACGGCATCGGCTCCAAAAGCGAGCGTCTTTCTTAGCGCCTCATGAAGTATGTCAACCTGCTGGCAACCTGCTGTTTTCATGTCTATCCTCCGGAGAATTTCTTTAGCAATGTAGCCTGTACGATTTCATCTGATGTGTCAATTTTCTCGTCTTTTAGCATAAGCGACACGAAATTAAAGACATTTTTTGCAAAAAACTGACTGGAATCATGGGCGATACGCGACGCCAGATCCGAATAGCCAATTATGGTTACACCGCCGACCTTCACGACTTCGTCTTTCTTGGATAGTTCACAGTTACCGCCGGTCTCCGTAGCCATATCCACAACGACGGAACCGTTTGACATGGATTTTATCATCTCCTCATCAATAAGTCGTGGGGCCGGCTTGCCAGGGATTTGAGCAGTGCTGATAACTATGTCCATCTTCGCGATGGTTTCTAAAAGTTTTTCCCGCTGACGCTTTTTATAGCAATCGTCCATTTCTTGTGCGTAGCTGTTGGATGATTTATCCGCCCCTTCCACAGAAATAAAAGTTGCTCCGAGGCTTTCAACTTGTTCACGAGCCACCGCCCTTACATCGAATGCAGAAACAACAGCTCCAAGTCTTTTTGCCGTGGCAATGGCCTGTAGGCCGGCGACGCCAGCGCCCAATACCAGCACCCTTGCAGGACGAACTGTGCCGGCGGCGGTCATCATCAGCGGCACAACACGATCGTAGAAGGACAAGGCCTCCAGCACCGCCCGATAACCTGCTATGTTCGCCTGCGATGAGAGCACATCCATCGGCTGTGCGCGACCGATGCGAGGAATTAGTTCCAGCGCATAGCAATTTACTCCATTTTCGGATAATACTTTCAGCTCTTCGCA
>JAITRK010000070.1 GCA_031288435.1 Holosporaceae bacterium | reverse complement strand
GGATATAGTGATACAACATTCGATAAACGCTACTTTGTTAATAGCAGAGGGAAACCGTGTATTCATGAAGAAGTTCTCAAAGCCCACACCACCGATCCAGCTTCCTATGAACATCCATTTAGGAACCTCGGATTAAAGGAGCATACGATATGTCTACCAGAAAATGTCGACCAAATAAGGAAGATGGTGAAAGGTACCTACAATTTCGAACTCATTATGAACAATGATGAGCTACTGCCTGATTCAAACAGATACGACTATCTATAAGTATGCTTATTAGTGGTTGAGAAAATTATACAATCAGACTATCAGATCCAGCGCGTCGTATCCTAGATTTGTGCAGCGCACAACTAGAGTGAGCGGCTTACCATGCTCTAGAGTGTCTATTTTGTGTTTTTTTAGCAGCCTGGAATGTATGAACACATCTTCGCCAGATGGCATTTGGGCAAAACCAAATCCTTTTATGGGATTAAACCATTTTACCGTGGCCACTATTTCCACTGGTTCGTCTTCTGAGATTTCATATTTATTTATTTGTAGCACATTTTCTATATGTACAATTTTATATCCCCGATCAGACATATCTACATCGCACTCTATAATATCATTGTTATTGAGTTTTGCTATGCCAGATTGGTCAATGACGGAAAAATGCAGAAATACGTCTTCTTGCATACCGTTTACCTGAACAAATCCATATCCTTTGAATTGATTAAACCATTTTACCTTTCCGATGACTCTACATAGCTCTCCGCCGTTATTTCTAGACATCATACTACCTCTAATGACTGATATAACCTGGCTCAATGACAGGTTGCAAAAGCTCGAAGCAACTTAGCCACGGAACCAAATAAAAAGTATAATAAGGCAAAAAGATTTATAAAAAGTTAATTTTTGCTTCGTCGACTTTTTTTTATTTTTGTCCAGGTAATATCTTATTTCGTCAAGGCTTCTATGGTTTCCAGAACAATCTTTTTTTCTCTTTTTTGGAAAATCACGACAATTGTATCCGCCAGCATTGCGCCGCATCCCTTCGCTGCCAGCACGCCGTTTGTACGTAGAAGTAAATTAATCGCAGCACTACCCTCCCCTACAGCCAACTTTTTTTCGCTCAGCGCGCGGGAAAAGTTTATGACGTTTTCGCATAGCATTTCGGCATTCTCCAGCAGGAAACTTTCTTTTACGCCATCCACATAGACGTTTAGGTCTGATACGTCGATTGGCGGCAAGTTTTGTATGTGATTATGGGTTTGTACCTTGATACTCGTTCTGAAAATGGCAAACTCCACGTCTGGGAAATTCCAGTCTAGCGTTTCCAGATGATTGCTCCGGCTATCGAAATATACGTGTCGATTGTATAGCTGCAGAACGCAATCAGCTCCGCTGGGAGCCACGCGCCCGCGGGCGAAAGACCTGTACTCCATAAGAAAAGCTTCCAACCGAATTGGCTCGCCGGTCAGATGTGCATACAATTTATGCAGTAGAACATATTGCGCGCTGGAGGCTCCGAATCCGCCACGTCCGTCATGTGGATCCAGAAATTTTATTTCCAGATGGTCGAATACTCTTCTATATTTTTGAAAAAACAAAAAGCCTGGAGAAAATTCGGCCATGCCTGTTAAAATTGCTTCGCGAGAATCTATTTTACTGACAACTAATTGAAACTCCGGATCTGTAGCCAACAGTACAGCCCTGCCACCGAATAGCACGGCGTACTCGCCAACGAGAAACGTCTTACTTTTTACAGAAAAAATCATCTGGATTTTATATTGTTTTTCAATATTCTATTTTTCTGGCGATCCCATTCTCTTCGCTTAATGGTTTCTCGTTTGTCTATGTTCTTTTTCCCTCTTCCAAGTCCAAGAGATACTTTCACAAAGCCATTTTCGTTAAAGTATATGCTGATGGGGATCAGCGAGTAGCCGCCTCTTTTTAATTGGCCAATGAGCTTGGTTATTTGCCGTTTGTGCAGCAAAAGTTTTCTATTTCTCCTTGGAGCATGATTCGCCTGATGCGCCAGTTTATATTCAGGAATATGCAGTTGGTACAGGAATACCTCATTATTTTTGGACAATCCTGCGTAGGATTCTCCTAGGCTTACGCGACAATTTCTCAGCGACTTCGCTTCACTGCCGGCAAGCACAATTCCAACCTCGAATTTCTCCAATATTTCGTAGTCATAGGACGCTTTTTTATTGAACCCTATTTCCTTATACTCTGCCATTAGATTAGCGCCGCCTTCTTTAGAAAATCGTCGATTTTTGCTCTAAGATCAGTGTTAATTGGCGTCAGCGGAGCTCGCAATTCGTCTGACATATATCCCATTTTACTGAGAGCATACTTTACCGGAGCCGGACTCGGAGCCGCAAACATTAATTCATGCAGCGGATGCAACATATCCCGTAGCGGAGCGAATCGCTCCATATCGCCTTTGCGGAATGCATTATATAGCTTTACGCACATCTCTGGCATGACGTTGGCGCTGACGGATACGACTCCATCTGCTCCCATGGCCAGCGCTCCGCAGGCAGTATTGTCAATGCCGGTGAGAAAAGCGAAATTTTCTTTTAGGCGCATCTTTTGGGACGTAACCACGGACATATCGCTGACACAGTCCTTGATGGCAACCACATTATTCAGTTCCGTCAGTTTTTGCAGCGTATCGAAGTCTATCTTTGAACATGTTCTAAACGGATTGTTATAGACGATTATACTCTTGGTAGTCGACAAGCTAAGTCGTTGCAGGTGTAGATAGATTTGCTCCTGGGACGGTTTAGCAAAATACGGGCATATGCACAGAAACCCGTCGACGTGCTTTTCCAAATTTTTCATCAATTCTAGACAACCATCCGTGGTTGGTTCCATAATACCGGCGATAATTTTGATTTTCCCATTTACTATTCTAGCTGCAACGGAGCTTAGCTCTATTTTTTCGGTCGGCGATAATGAAAGCGCCTCGCCGGTGCTTGCTCCCACGACCGCTCCTGATACACCAGAGGTTGCAATGTAAAGCATATACTTCTCGAAAGCGTTAAAATCTATGACGCAGTCACTGAAAGGGGTGACCACTGCCGCAAAATAACCATGAAACATAAAAATTCTCCCAACGTTTAAATCGTCGCCACAGATTTATCATTTTACAGAAAAAAAGTAAATAATCCGCCGGACTTTCTATGGTAAACTGCAAATGAATTATGAGTTCGTAGGCTCTATAAATATGAAAATTTTATTTGGATACAACAATGCCGCAATTTATTGAGATAAGAGGTGCTCGGGTTAATAATCTGAAGAATATTGACGTTGATATTCCTCTGGGAAAAATTGTTGGTATCTGCGGCGTATCCGGCTCCGGAAAAAGTTCTTTGGCACTTGGTGTTTTATATTCTGAAGGATTTCGCAAGTATTTGAACGCGTTATCCGCCTATTCCAAAAGGCGTATTTCTCAGCCGAAAAAGGCGAAAATAGATTCGATCCGCTACCTGCCGTCCACAATCGCGCTGCGCCAACGCCCCGCCATTCCTGGCGTCCGAAGCACCGTCGGTACCATGACAGAGACGCTTAACGTTATCCGCCTGATGTTCTCGCGCCTTGGAAGTCATCCGTGTCCCAACGGTCATCTGGTGGAACCGTCCGTCGAAGGGATCAGGGATTGGGAATCTATCTGCTGTCTGCAATGTGGAGCGCGGTTCCCACTGCCCAGCGCCGAATCATTTTCCTTCAATTCCGGCGGAGCCTGCGGTAAATGCGAGGGACTCGGGTTTGTGCGAGTCATAAATCCAAAAAAATTAGTTCCGGATGAAAATCTAACGGTGGAACAGGGAGCGATTTCTCCATGGCGCATGATGGGACGTACTCTTAATCCGCTCATCGCCAAAGAATTGGGAGTGCGCATCGACGTTCCATACAAAGATCTCAGCGACGAAGAAAAACATATACTCCTGCACGGCGAAGAAGGCATTCACCAGGTGATCTACACCAACGACAAAGGAAAGGCCATTCCGCTGAATATAAATTACGAAAACGCCTATCTTGCGGTTATGAACAGCTCCAAAAGCTCCAGCGAAGTTACTTTATCCAAGGTTGAGAGATATTTCGATGCAGAAATATGCTCAGAATGCGGTGGCAGTCGGATAAACGCCCGCACCCTGGCCAGCAGACTATGCGGCTATAACATAGGCGAGGCATCTTCCCTCTCCATAAAAGAACTATGCGCTTTTTCGGAAAAATTGGCGAGCAATCCGCCTCCAGGAGTGGAAAAAATCGCAGCAGAACTATTGGGAGAACTAAATATTAAGCTTGAGGTGCTGAATTTACTGGGCGTTTCCTATCTTGCGGTAGATAGGCTTGGCAATTCGCTCTCCAACGGCGAGCTCCAGAGGATTCAACTGGCAAAAATCATTCAGAACGACACCACCGGCGTGCTGTACGTATTCGACGAGCCATCCATTGGGCTGCATCCAATCAACATCGAGGGAATTGTAAAATCAATCCGCTATCTTGCTGAAAACGGAAATACGGTACTTTTTGTGGATCATAATACTCTCCTGCTGAAGGAAGCGGATTACCTGATCGAGATGGGCCCCTGGGCCGGAGAAAACGGCGGACAGATAATATGCAGCGGAAGTCCACTGGAAATTACCGCAAACGAAAATTCGATCATCGGGCCATATCTGGCAAAGGAAGATGGCAATTACCAAGTCAGACCGCAGGGCGACGTTTTCGAACACGGAGCAATGGAAATCTACGTAAAAGAGAAATTTAATCTGAGAAACTTGACTGCACGGTTTCCTATTAACAAATTGTCTGTAGTTGCCGGAGTTTCCGGATCGGGAAAAACGACATTGGTTCTTGAATGCCTGATGGAAGCCGTTCGCGCCTGTGGAAACCTTCCGGATTTCATAGAAAAACTGGAGACAGCCCACGTCAAAAACGTGCAATTCGTCGACGCGTCTCCCATAGGTAAAAACAGCCGATCCACCGTGGCCACATACACCGGAATTTTCGATTTGATACGCAAGCTTTTCGCTGGCACAGCTGGAGCCATCGCCGAGAAATATACCGAAAGCTGGTTTTCATATAACAACGTCCAGGGAAGATGTCCGGTCTGCGAAGGACTTGGCGAAATGGACATAGATATACAGTACCTGCCGGATCTTTCCGTTCCCTGCTCCGATTGCAACGGAACCCGCTACGCCGCAAAAATCGCCAGAATCCTCTACAAAGGAAAATCCATCGTCGATGTGCTGGCAATGACGATCAACGAGGCCATCAAATTTTTCGCAGAGGAACCAAATATCCAAAAGAGACTGATCAACATGGAGCAAATAGGCCTCGGATACCTAACGTTGGGGGAAGGAACGCCGGAACTTTCCGGAGGAGAAGCGCAGCGCATGAGACTATCAATGGAAATCAACAGGGTACATAATCATACGCTGTTTGTGCTGGACGAACCCACCATAGGATTACATCCAAAAGATGTTGAAGTTTTGCTTCGCACTCTGAGAATCTTGATTGCCAACGGCGCAACAGTGGTAGTCATCGAACACGATCTTGATGTCATCAAAAACGCCGACTACGTAATTGAAATGGGAGAAAAAGGCGGTCCGGAAGGAGGAAAAATTATCGCATCCGGACAGCCGTTCGAGATCGTGAAAAATCCGCAAAGCCTGATCGCAAAATGGATAGCGTCGTCATAATAATGAAACTATTCTACATTTTTGTTAACTATTTTATCGCATAATATCAACAAATTATAAAAACACGTTAACCTTTAGGCGCTTCCGCCATCCCAAGTAAGATGTTAGATGGAGGAAGTATAAAAGCCACAATGCAGCGGTGCTATTACATCACTTGGTTTTTCCGGCCAAGATAGTTAAAAAACAAAATTGCATTGCCATCCGTTTATAAAAGTGGTAACCATAAGGCTGTATTGCTTGTCGCATTTGGCAACGCTGTGTTTTAAGGAGTGGTAAACATGGGAGCTAGTAACTTTAGTAAAAAGTTTCTGCTTATATGCAGTGTGGCGTCTATTTTGCTGTGCGATGATGCGTGCGCTCTGGAAAAAAGGATCGCTGGAGGGCCAGAAGTAGAAGTAAATGTCGAAGCAAAAATTGTGGCCGCCATAGATGTTGAGATTACTGGCAGAACCAAAAAGGTTGAGCTGCTTGGCGAAGATGGGGACCCATCGGAAACCTGTAACCGAATAATCTATGTAAAATATCATCGCCCTTTTAGAGGGAGCGTAGAGATAGATAGTACATTTGAAGCAGAGGGAAGTGATGACTATAATCCTGATATCGTAACATTTTGGGTGGACTTTTATCCAGTGTATGATGAAAGATTAATCATAAGCCTTTGTAAAGACACCAGAGAATCTCCGGTTTATGATTTTGTAGCCGAGCAAGAAAGCTGTTTTTTCTTTAAAATCGAAAGCGAATACAAAGAAAAATATGCCGATACGTACACTGGAAGTGTAAAAATTACTTTAGTTCCCGCGGAGTAGTGTAACTTGACGGTTGTCCGCAATTTGTGGGGAATTCAGTTCTGATCGCCTTGGCTCTTGCTTCACGCGTAGGCGCTGTCGCAGAAGAAATTGACGATGCTTTAACTTTTTCATGATATTATGCGAACCGGTAAATGAGGTGCGCCAGGTGATAATTATTTTTTGTTTTTTACGCAAATTTACATAAAAAATTAACTATTTTATGGCACACTAATAATGCGGTTATGTAATTTTAATGAGCTGACATTATGAAAAAAAATGCTAATAATACTCTAGGAGTTTTT